>JBOGGF010000391.1:0-11776 GCA_050743965.1 Acidimicrobiales bacterium | reverse complement strand
ATGCGCTCTGAAGGTCTCGCCGCTTACCGCGAGATGCGCCGGGTGCGCCGTGCCCGGCTCCTCGGCGACAACGCCGCACGCTTCGACCGCTTCTACCACGGATACCTCATCGTCTTCTTCGTAGCCTTCGCGACCGCTTATCTGGCAAGCCTCCTCCACGAGACCCGGAGCACGCCGGCCCAGCTGGCCGACGTCCGCAGCTACGGTCCGGGAGCAATCGGACTCCTCTTCGTCGTCGCCGTGGCACTCGGCACCCGATCGGGTGTTCGGGGCGGCCCTCTCGTGGTCGACGCCCCCGACGTCCGCTACATCCTGTCGGCTCCGCTCTCCCGCCGTTGGGTGCTCACCCCCTTGGCTTTTCGGAAGATGGCGAGCTGGATGGTCCTTGGGGCACTCTGCGGTACGGCTGCCGGTGTACTGGCTTCGCTGCGCCTCCCCGGAACCCGAGGCGCCTGGATCGGCTATGGCCTTCTCTTCGGGCTGGTGGTCGGAGGTGCGACCTCTGGCGCGGCCACGGTCGTCTCTGGCCTGCGGCTGGCGCGATGGCCGGTCACCCTGGCGGCACTTGGTGGCGTCACCTGGGGGTGCGTGGCCCTCGCCACTGGTCGCTCCCTGGCCCAGTTCGGCTGGCTGGGCCAGCTCGCCTTGATTCCGTTTCTCCGCGACCCCAGCGGGCTCTTGCTCGTCGCTCCCGTGATGGCGATCGTCGCGCTCGGGCTCCTCTCCGCACCGGGCTTCTCGATCGAGGCGGCGGAGCGACGAGCCGGCCTCGCGGCACGCGTCAAGTTCGGCCTGGCCACCCGGGACTTCCGTACGGTCATCGTCCTCTCGAAGTTGTTGGCCCAGGAGCGGAGCCGCCGCCGACCCTGGATCGCCTTTCGGCCCGGCTCGGGTCGGCGCTTCGCCGTCTGGAAGCGTGACATCGAGGGACTTGCCCGCTGGCCCTCGACCCGTTTGCTGCGTCTCGTGGCGCTGGCCGTCCTCGCCGGATTGGCCGCCCGGGCGGCATGGGGCGGCTTCGTCTGGGCCATCCCCCTCGGTGGGGTCGTCCTGTGGCTGATTGGTGTCGAGGTGTCCACTGCGTTGGCCGTCGAGGCAGAGACGAGGATCTGGGCCCGGAGCTTTCCCGTGCCCGACTCCATCCTGATGCGCCGGCACTTCCCCCTGGCGTTCGCCATGGGCATCACCTGCGGAATCGTAGCCGTGGGCGGAGCGTCGCTCGTCGGTTCGAACAGTGATCTCGTGGTCACGGCCCTCGCTCTGGTTGTGCCTGCCGTCGTGGCGGCCATCGGGGGTGGGGTGATCACCAACCTTCGCGATGCTCCGCTCGAGCTACAGTCCGCTTCGCCCGAGCTGCTCGGACTCTCCTTGGTCAGCGACGCCATCCCTCTGGCGATCGCTAGCTGCGGGCTCCTGCCGGTCTTTGAGCTCGGAATCACGTATCGCGACGGCGCCAGTCTCACCGTCGGCGCCCTTTGGTGGATAGCGGTGCCCCTGGCCCTTGGCGCCACTGCTGGCCTCTGGGCCGTGAAGAAGGGATTTCCGTGAGCCTTCTGCTCGAGGTGACAAGCGTGACGAAGACCTTCGCCGACGTCGAGGTCGTCCGTCAGGTGAACTTCTGTGTCCGCCCAGGAGAGCGAGTGGCCCTTGTCGGCCTGAATGGGGCCGGCAAATCAACCCTCCTTCGGATTCTGGCCGGGCTGAGCGAACCGACGAAGGGAACGATCAGGATCGACGGTGAGGAGCCCGGCACGATCTCCGCGAGGGCTCTCACCTCCTTCATCCCGGACAACCCCATCCTCTACGACGACCTGAGCCTGGCCGAACACGTGGAGTACGTCGCCCGCTTGCACGAGACCGACAACTGGAGGGAGATGAGCGACTTCTTGGTGCGAAGCTTCGCCTTGGAAGACCGCCTCGAGGACTTGCCGGCCACTTTCAGCCGAGGCCTCCGACAGAAGACGGCGCTCGTCCTCGGGTTCGTCCGGCCTTCGTCACTGCTCCTCATCGACGAGCCCTTCGTCGGTCTCGACCGCCCGGGCCGAAATTCGCTCCTCGATCTCATCGACGGCGCGGCCGAGGACGGCACGGCGGTCATCGTGGCAACCCACCAAGACGACTTCTTGGGGAGAGCTGATCGATGCCTCGGGATATTCGACGGCCGCCTGACTTATGACGGGCCCATGGCCGGTGCCAAGCTCGACGACATCCTGGCGGGTCAAGAATGACCGTGACCCGGAATGAGCCTACGAGCCCGCCGTGGTGGCGCGCCTTCAGCCCGCCGTCCGGCCGAGGTCCGCCACCATCAGCATGGTCGCTGCCAGCGGCTGGGCCCGGCCGGCGCGGAGGAAGCGCCGTGGCCGGAACCCACATTCTTCTGCCATGGCACCCAGCAGGTCCTCGGAGAAGAACTTGACGTGGCCGAAGTCCGACAGCGGCTGATGATGCGCGTCCCACTTCCCTGCGAGGGCGAGCGCCAGGTTCTTCCAGTAGCCGTGGAAGGGCGTGCTCACGATCAACGTGCCCTGCTCCCCCAGTGCCTCGCGGGCCCGGGCGAAGACCTCCCGGGGGAGGAAGAGGTGCTCGATCACCTCGACCGAGGTGACGACGTCGAACCGGCCGCGCAGCGACGCGGGCAGCGGCGTGGTGATGTCGTGCTGTACGAAGGGGATGTCCGGCCACGACCGGCTCGCTCGCTCGACCCCGCTGGGCGTGCCCTCGACGCCCGTGACGGCCATGCCAGCATCGCGCAGCTGTGCCGTGACGTAGCCGTTCCCCGAGCCGAGGTCGAGCAGGCGCGCGCCCCCGGCGAGGGAGAGGCACGTGCGCAGGGCCGGGATCAGGTAGCGATGGTTGGGCGTCGGCCCGTTGAACTCCCACTCGTAGTACGCCGCACGCGAGCGCCGTGGCGTCACCACCGTCTCGGGCTCGTCGATCCGCCCGGTTCCGGGCGGCGCCGATCGCTCGCTCGCCACGTCCGTCATGTCGTACCGCCTTCCCGGTGTGCCGCCGCCAGTGCTTGGTCGAGGTCCGCCAGCAGGTCGTCGACGTGCTCGATCCCGAGCGACAACCGGATCATGTCGGCGGGGATGCCCGCCTTGGCGAGGTCGTCGGGGCCGAGCTGGCGATGCGTCGTCGACGCCGGGTGGACGACCAGGGACTTGGTGTCCCCGAGGTTGAGCACCCGCTTGAAGAGACGTACGGCGTCGAAGAAGCGGATGCTGCGCTCGTAGCCGCCCTCGACACCGAAGGTGAGGATGGAGGGGCTGCGGCCGCCGAGGTAGCGCTCGACGGCGGCGTGCGAGGGATGGTTGGGGAAGCCCACATAGCGCACCCACGACACCCTCGCGTCCTGCTCGAGGTACTCGGCAACGGCCCGGGCATTGGCGATCTGCCGCTCGAGCCGGATCGCCAGGGTCTCGAGGCCCTGCAGCATGAGGAAGGCGCTGAACGGCGAAAGGGTCGACCCGCCGTTGCGCAGCCCTACCGTCCGGCACCGCACGATGTAGGGCTTGTCGGGGAAATCGCGGGCGTAGACGACGCCGTGGAAGGCGGGCTCCGGACGGTTGAGCATGGGGAACCGCTCGGGGTGCTCCGCCCACGGGAACCGGCCGCTGTCGACGATCGCCCCGCCAAGGGCCACCCCGTGGCCGCCGACGAACTTGGTGAGGGAGTGGATCACCACGTCGGCACCGTGCTCGATCGGCTTGCACAGGAGCGGCGTGGCCAGCGTGTTGTCGACGATCAGCGGCACGCCCCGGTCGTGGGCGGCCGCGCTCAGGGCCTCGAGGTCGACCACGTTGCCGGCCGGATTGCTGACGGTCTCGCAGAAGACGGCGCGCGTGTCGTCGTCGATCAGTCCGGCCAGCGTCTCGGGCCGGCTGTCGGCACCGATGCGGGCCTCGATCCCCTCTTCGGCCAGGCCGTGGGCGAAGAGGGTGTACGTGGCGCCGTACAGCTCGGGCGAGGCCACGATGTTGGAGCCTGCCGTCGCCACATTGCGGACCGACTGGTAGACGGCGGCCGCGCCGGAGCTCACGGTCAGCGCGCCGGCGCCCCCCTCGAGCGCGGCCATCCGCTGCTCGAGCACGTCGTTGGTCGGATTGTTGATGCGGTTGTAGTGGAACCCGGGCGACTCCAGGTCGAAGATGCGGCCGGCCTCCTCGGCGCTCGGCAGCTCGTGGGTCACCGTCTGGTAGATCGGCACGGCCGCGGCGCGCGTCGACTCGCCGTCGTACCCTCCGTGGATGGCCAGCGTTTCGTCGCGCATTGCGCCCCCCCTCACCCTCGTTCCCTCGACCGTCATCTCATCCTGCCCGGCGCCAGGCGGGCGCCACCTTGCGGCTGGCGATCTCGGCCAGCCAATTGGCGAACATGCGCTCCATGAGAGGGCGCCAGTCGACGGCGACGTGCTCGGCGCGGGCGGCGAGCGGGAACCGGTCGAGATCGTCGGGCCCCAGGCGCCCCACCTCGGCCGCCCGGCGGAACGCCCCGAGGAGCTCGACGGCCGCGGGCTCGAGATAGCCGACGGGGACCTCGGGATAGGTGGCCTGCCCTCCCGACAGGTAGCGCCCGACGTCGCGGCGGTACTCGCGCAGGAGAGTCGTGGGCCAGTACTCGGGGTGTCCCTGGACGAGGACGGTCTGGCACCGGCCCTCGGCGGCCGCCAACGTCCACCCGGCTCCCGGTGACTCGAGCAGGACTCGGTACCCGGCCGCCGTCACCGCCGCGGCCGGGACGTCGTTGTAGCGCGAGTGCGGGCAGGCGGCCCCGCGCAGCCCGGCGGTCAGCGGGTGACCCGGGCGGACCGACTGGCGGTAGACGCCGCACGCCTTGGCCGGCAGCCGGCGCCGCTCGGCCCCGGCCAGCTCCAGCAGGGCGGCGTGCGCCGCCAGGCAGGAGAACATCGCCGCCGAGGTCGACTCGACCGACCAGCGCACGAGGTGCGACAAGCTCTCCCAGACGTCCTCGTCGCGCAGATCAGCCGTCCGGGGCTCCTTGCCGGTGACGACGACCGCGTCCGGCGGGCGGCGGTAGAGGTCGTCGAGCGCCTCGTAGCACTGAGCCATCCGGCGCCGCACCGGCTCGCTCCGCCCGGCGGTGGTGAGGGAGAACAGGCGCACGGCGATCGGCCGGCCCCCGGCGCCGGCCTGAAGGAGCCCGGTGAACTGACGTTCGGCGTCGGCGAATGCGGCGTCGGGCATGTTGTTGACGAGCGCCACTTCGATCGCCGGCAGCGCCGGATCCGAGACCCCCGGCGCCCATCCCTGCCGGACGGCGACCGTCATGCCACGGCCTCCGCCGGCTCGGCCGCCACGCCCCCGGACCACCGGACCGTGCCGCCCTCGTGCCCGTGCTCCTGCTCGTCCTGGTGCTCGTAGGTGACCCCGGCCACCTCGTACATCCGCCGGTCGACCGCCGCCACCTCCTCGGGGCTGCCCGCCGTGCCGACCACCGCCAGCACGAAGGCCCGGGTGCCCTGGCGAGGGTCGACCGGGTCGCCCGGCGCCAGGTGGACCGCCACTGTCGCCACCCCGGGCAGGGTCGCGAGCGCGTCGAGCCCGTCGATGGCAAGCACGCGCCGTGCCGACGGCGGCGGCTGGAGGAAGAGGCGGAACCCGACTCGCGCGCACGGCGCCGGGCTGGCGACGTTGACCGGCTCGCCCAGCGCGGCCCGCAGGCAGAGGGCAAGGAGGTCGACGCCGGCCGCCATCGCCAGCATGTCGGCCACCCCGCCGCCCAGCCGGCCGTTCACCTCGATCACTCGCGGCCCGTCGGGCGTCAACTTGACCTCGGTGTGGGCACAACCGTCCCGGACCCCGAGGGCATCGAGGGCGTGGGTCGCCACCGACACCACCGCGGCCTGCTCGCCGGCGCCGAGGTCGCTCGGGATGAAGTAGCCGGTCTCCCGCAGTGACGGTGCCTGGTGCAGACGCCCGGTCACGGCCACGTGGTGGAGGCGGCCGCCGACGGCAAGGGTCTCGACCGAGACGTAGTCGGCGAAGCGGCACCGCTCGGCGCCCGGCCGGCTCGGCAGGTACTCCTCGATCACCATCGGCTCCGCCCCGTCGGGCTCGCCGTCCAGCCACCGGATCGTCCCGACCAGCTCGGCGGGGTCCCGGAGCACGAACGTGTGCCGGCTGCCCGACCCGCGCCGGGGCTTGAGCACCACCGGATACGCCAGCCGCCGGGCCAGTGCGGCGGTCGCCGCCGGGTCGCGCTCGGCCGGCAGCTCCCAGACGCCGGGGACCGGCAGACCGCCGTCGTGGAGCGCCCGCCGCTGCGCCACCTTGTCCGCCAGGCGCTCGGCCACCGGGGTCGGGTGGAAGGCCAGGCCGAGCCGCTCGGCCAGGTCCGCCATGGGCACCAGGTCGTCGTCCCGGAACGCCACCACCCCGTCGGGGCGGTGGGCGGCGACGGCAGCGGCGACCGCCGCACCTTCCATGCCGCTGACGTCGATGACCGTTCCCAGCCGGCGGAGCAACCGCCCGGTGGCGGTGACCTCGGGATCGTCGGCGCGCACCAGCCACACCAGGTCGCACACCGGTCGGGCGGCGGCCGCCAGCTGGAGGAGGGGCACGGAACGGTACCCGTGGGGGACGACCAGGACCGGCCGGCCACCCACGGGACGGTCCGTCACGATCCCTCCAGGACGGAGTCGGCGCACCGCTGGGCGTCGAGGAAGGCGCGTACCCGGCTGGAGGGCGACGGGATGTAGGCCGTGTAGTAGCGGACGCCCTCGGTCAGCGCTCCGAAGATCCAGAGCCGATCCTGGGGCGTGCCGTCCGAGCCGAGCGGGTGGAAGTCCTCGGTCAGGTCGATCGACCCGAGCTCCTCGCCGTCCACCCGGAACTGGCGCACCCGGCCGTCGCCGAAGAGCTGGCCCAGGAGGGGTGACGCCGAGTCGTGCACGGTCGGCTGGTCGATGTGGGCGGCCACCACCCGGTCCACCCGCTCGGCGTGATGGCGGTCGAGGTGCCGGGACCCGATCACGGCGCCGTCATCGTCGAGGGCGACCTCGGGGCACGGGCCGAAGGGCGTGCGGACGATCTCGGCGTCCATGAGCGCCAGGAGCTGCTCGGACCGGTGCACCGGCGGGCCGGCGACCATGCGGGCGAACCGGTTGCGCAGGTTGACCTGGAAGTCCCGATGCGAGGCCGGCGTCAGCCCGCCGAATTCGACGACGGCGCGGACCGTGTCCCGCAGCGGGCGAAGGATCTCGTCGGCCAGCTTTAGCGGGCTGGCGCCGTTGGGCACCACGGCCGCCGCCACGTCCGACTCGACCAGGTCGGCCACGCGGGACTGGTAGTCCTTTGCGCTCACGTAGGCCGCGTCCTCGCCGGCGAAGTAACGGCCGCCGGCGTCGAAGTCGCCGTACCGGGCGGCGTAGGACGACACGGCCGCGTCGAAGCGCCCGCGCCGCCACGCCTCGCCCAGGCGCTCGGCAACGGCTGGCGCCGCCCCCGGGCCCTCGGCCAGCCGGGCCGACTGGGCGTAGAAGCACACCGTCATCTCGGCGAACACCAGGGGCAGGAGGTCGGTCCGGGCGTCCACCGGCCGCCGGGCGCCGGCCGCGTCGAACCGGAGGCCGGTCGCCGCCTCGGGCGTGCAGATCACCGGCCGGAACTCCCCGGTGATGTCGGCCGTGCCCATCGACTTGGCGCAGTACGGCGTCCCACTGCGCGAGAACATTGCGATGCGGGGCTCCCGCCCGCTCGGCCGGTACCGCAGGTGGCCGTCGCGCCGGACGAACCGGCCGCCACGGCCGGTGGTGAGGGCGGTCACGACGTCGAGGGCCACCAGCCCCATCCCCTGCACGCCGAGCGAGCTCCCGGGGGGGACCGTCCGGTCGAGGGCTGTCACCGGGTACGGCGCCAGGAGCGACCGGCTCGGGGCGGTGTTCGGGGTGTGCCCGGTGGTGACGACGACGTGGTCGACCTCGAGGTTCGATCCGTCGACCAGCCGGACGCGCTCATGCCCGGCGGCGGGCTCGACGGCCACGGCGCTGGTGCGGTGGTGCACCACGGCGAACCCGTCGGGTGCCTCCTGGACGAGGCACCGGTAGAACCACGCGAGGTACTCCCCCATGAGCCGCCGGGGCAGGAAGTCGTGGGGGGTGATCGCCCGCCCGCGGGTGGTGACCTCGCACCGCTCGCCGACCCACTGGTAGCCCGACGCCACGGCCCACTCGTGGAAGCCGGTGGCCCGCCGGCCGGCCGCCTGGCTGGGGTACGGGTACATCGAGTGCTGCCCGCACGGCGTGTTGAGGATCAGGTAGTCGGGCGGTGCGCCGCCGTAGACGCCCGACCCCGGGGTGCCCGGCTCGATCACGTGGACCGTCACGTCCGGCGCGCCGGCGCGGCGCGCCAGGGCGCCGGTCACGAGCCGCTCGAGCACGGCCAGGCCCCACGGCCCCATACCGACCAGGGCGACGTCGGTCATCGTCTCGCCATCTCCACGTGCCTGCCTCCCTCGCTGGTAGGTCCTGCGGCACGGTACGGACGGCGCGTCCCGGCGCTGCTTGCCCGCCGTCCCGTAGGTGCTGGGACGGGGCTCTCGCGGGGTGCGACCCGCTCACCAGGGAGAACGGGACTGGGATGGCGAGATGGCGCCACTGGGGGCCGCCGCCGGTCCGGCACGCCCCGTCGGCGCGGGATCGCTCCAAGCGATACGACCAGCTGTGCCGCGCATCGTGGGACGCTCGTGAGGCGCGCCGCCCGAGCGCCACGCGCCAGGCGCTCGGCGCGTCGGGAACGGGCGCGGTGGGATGCGGCCGGTGCACCGCCCTGGTCGGGCGGGCGTGGCCCGTCGTCGGCGCCGGCGGTCAGCCGGACGTCAGTCGGCGATCAGCGGGCGATCAGCGGGCGATCAGCAGGCCGCAGCGAGGACAGTCGTCCTCGAAGACGGCGTGGCACGGCACGTCGAGCGGACCGTGCGGGAGGTCGGCGCCGGCGCACCCGGGCTCGAGGCACTCCCGGGCGCCGTCCCGGTGCCGGACCATCACCCCGTCGCAGTCGTCCTCGTCGATGTCGTCCGGTACCGCGGCGGCCCGGGCGACCGCCGCCCGGGCGGTCTCGGCCCTGGCGGCAGCGGTCTGTACGGAAACGGTCCTGGTCATGGCGGTGCAGGCGACCATCGCTCCCCTCCCTGGTGCTCCGGCGGTGCGCTGGCGACCGACCCAGCATGGCAGCCGGCGGGCCGTGGACCGGGGATGCCCGGCGTTGGTTCGGGTGGCCCGGAACGTTCCCCTCCCATACGAGCGCGCACGCACACCAGCCCCGACCGGGCAATTGCCGGCTCGGCGGCGACCCGGTACGAGGCATTGGCGGCACCACCGTGGCCGCCGGCGGCACCGATCCTGTACGTCGACGTCGCCACCACCGGCGACACGGTCTGCGTCCGGCTCACCGGCGAGCTCGACCTCTCGTCCGCCGAGCAGGTCCGGCGGGCCGTGACCGCCAGCGGCGGATCGAGGGTGGTGGTCGACCTGACCGGCTGCACCTTCATGGACGCCGCCGGGCTCACCTCCCTGCTGGACCGCCGGCGCGCCTTGCAGGCCCGCGGCCAGGAGGTTCGCTTGGAAGGTGCCCGTGGCATCGTGCGGCGCGTGTTCGGCATCGTCGGCATGGACGGCGTCCTCGACGAGTAGTGCGGGCCGGCGCCCCGGCGGGCCCCCGGCGTCCCCCGGCGGCAAAGCGTCAGCCGGTGCCCGAGCCCCGGCTGAGCCTCTCCCCCGCGCCGGCTGCGCGCCTAGCATCGGCGCGTGGCGCGGGCGGAGGGGGCGGCGATCGGCATGCTGGCCACCCTGGCGCAAGCCCCCGAACCGGTCTCGGCCGAGGACGTCGCCGGCGCACTTCGGGCCGGGGAGTTCTTCTGGCTGGACCTCGACGTCGGCGGGCCGGCCGCCGCCGCCGCCTTCGCCGTTCTGCGCGACGACTTCGCCCTCCATCCCCTGGCGCTCGAGGACGCCGAGCACTTCGGCCAGCGGCCGAAGTTCGACGACTACGACGACGCCGGCCACATGGTCGTCCACGGCGCCGCGGCCGGCGGTGGCGCCACGCACGAGGTGCACCTCTTCGTCGCCGGCACGTACGTCGTCACCCTCCACCGCGGCGACTGCCCGGCCCTCGACAGCGTGCACCAGCGGATCACCCGCCGCCACACCGGCATCCGGGTCCACGCGCCGCAGGTCCTCGTCACCTATCTCGTCGTCGACGCCCTGACCGACAGCTTCTTCCCTGTGCTGTCGTCCTTCGACGACCAGATCGACGACCTCGAGACGTCCATCCTCGAGGAGCCGACCGAGGCCCAGCTCGGCCAGATCTTCGCCATGAAGCGCCAGCTCATGGGCATCCGGCGCGTCATCGGCCCCCAGCGCGACATGTTCGCCGCCATCAGCGCCGGGGTCACCGACCTGCCGGGCATGACGGACGACTCTGGGCGGTACTTCCGCGACCTCTACGACCACCTCATCCGCATCGGCGACATGGTCGACGGCTACCGCGATCTCGTGAGCGGCGTCATGGACACCCACCTGTCCACCGTCTCCAACCGGCTCAACGTGGTGATGAAGCAGCTGGCGGTCATCGCCACCGTGTTCCTGCCGCTCAGCTTCCTCACCGGCTTCTTCGGCCAGAACTTCTCCTGGCTCGTCACACATCTGGGCGGCATGCCCACCTTCGTGGGCGTCGGGATCGGGTTGGAGGCGCTCGCCGTCGTCCTCCTGCTGGCGCTGTTCAAGCGGCGGGGCTGGCTGGGCGGACCCTCGGCGTAGCTCCTCGGTGGCCGCCCGGCGCGGCCCGGATCCGGCGCGGCGGCCTTCAGGCGTCGCGGCGCACGAGGAGGATCCCGCCCACGATCAGCAGCCCGACGGCGTAGGCGCACAGGATGGCGAAGCCGACCCACGGGGCGAACCCCGCCGCGCCGTTGACGAAGTGCGCCCCGTTGGGCGCGGTGAACGACCTTGTGACCGTGATCATCTTGTTGCCGATCATGGCGGGCAGGAACCGCCGAATCGGCTGCCCGATGGAGCTCGGCAGGGCTTGGACGATGATCGGGAGCACCAGGAGCACGCCGACGAAGGCGGCGATGGCCCCGGCACCGTGCCGGATCATGAGCCCGAGGGCCAGTCCGATGACGCCGAGCACGCACAGGTACAGCCCGCCCCCCACCACGGCGCGCAGCACGCCGGGCTGGCCGAGCGTGGCGTGGGTCGCGGGCGCGGTGAGCAGCGCCTGCCCGAGGAAGAACGAGACGAAGGCCAGCACCTCGGCCACCACCAGCGAGGCGACGGCGAACACCGCCGTCTTGGCCGCCAGCACCCGGAGGCGTCCCGGCGCGGCCGAGAAGGTAGCCCGGATGGTCCCCGTGGAGTACTCCGCGCTCACCACGAGCACGCCCAGCACCCCGATGACCAACTGGGCGAAGAACACGCCGACCAGGCTGGTGCTGGTCGGGTCGAACGTCAGGCGTTCGGGGGGCGCCATCGTCGCCCAGTGCGCCTTCGTCTCGGCGGTCGCCAACGCGGCGAGACCCACGGCGAGCACGGCGGCGATCCCGTAGGACCAGAGGGTCGAGCGGACCGAGGTGAGCTTGGTCCACTCCGAGCGCACCAACCCCGACATGCGGTCCCGCGGCGCGGCGACCCCCGTGGGCCGCCGCGCCGGGGCGGCGGAGATCGGGGCGGTGGTCATGGTCGTGCTCCTTCCGTGGCGGCGAGGCGGTCGCCCCGGAACTCGATGCTGTCGTCGGTCAGCTCCATGAAGGCCTCCTCGAG
>JBOGGF010000390.1:0-8149 GCA_050743965.1 Acidimicrobiales bacterium | reverse complement strand
GGACCGCAGCAGAGGGAGCGGGAGGGGGAGCGTTCGGTGGCGGCAGCGGGGGCGCGCCCCTCGGGCCCGACCGGCCGACGAGCCGACGACCTTCGTCGCGGCGACCGGTCACGACCCGCGCGCCAGTGCCTCTCGGGCGCCGCGCCGCCGGCGCCGCCCCCGGCGCCAGGTGCGCGCCCACCAGGCGAGGAGCACGGCCAGCGCCACGGCGGTGAGGACCACCCCCACCACCGAGGTCGCCGTGGACCGCACCGTCATCTGTCCCCGGGCGAACACCAGGCCGGGCACGCCGAACGCCACTTTGACCGGCGAGTCACCGAGAGTCCGGGCGTGGACGTCGATACGCACCGGGTTGGTGGCGTGGTCGAGCTCGAGGGAGCACGAGGTCGAGCGGGCCACGATGCTCGCCGCCGGCGCGGCCGAGCTCTTCGTGGTGCAGCCGCTGCCGGAGGGCGGGAATTTGAACTTGGCGCTGGACAGCGTGAGCCGCCCCACGATGGTGTAGGGCGCGCTCGACTGCACGCTGACCGGGATCCATCCTGTCTGTGCCGTCAGGGTGATGATCGACTGATCGGTGGACAGCTTGACCAGCGAGAGCTGGTGGCCGAAGATCCGGTCGTACTTGGCCACCGCTGTCCGCATGCCCCGCGTGCTGCGGTACCGGGCCTCGGAGGCCAGGAGGGCGTCGTCGAGCTGGCCCAGCACCGGCGGGCTGCTGGGGACGGCGCCGTCGAACGCCGTGAGCCGCAGGCGGGCGGCGGACAGCTTGCGTGCCAGGGAGGCCGGCAGGGCACGATCGGCCCTGTGTGACTGGAGGTGGCGGGTCACCCCCGGCGGCGCGGGCACTGTGGCGAAGTAGCCGGAGAGCGTGACCGGTTGGACCACCGGGTTGTCGACGAGGCCCGACAGCAGTTGGTGGTCGAAGGCGACCGTCGGGGCCCATCCGGAGGGTGCCACGGCGACCATCCCCCGCGCGACCTGTGTGTTGGGCGCCTCGAAGTGGACCATCGCAAGGTCGGCGAGCAGCGTGGCTGCCGCCAGCGCCGGGTCGTGGCGGTCGGTGGTGAAATGGGACGCCAGCACGCTGTCCGCGGCGGCGGCCGTGACGGTGGGACCTTTCACCCCGAAGGACAACGGGAACGGCCAGGACCACGTGTCTGTCGAGCGACGCGATGTCAGCTTGCCGGTGGACGGGGCGAGCTGGGTGTCGGGGACGACGACCCGCTCGGCCCCGAGCTGAGCGAGCCCGGTGCCGGTCGACGCCCCGACCTGGCCGGTGGTGACCCACGACGTGGCTGTGGCGACGTCCACCCCGTACTTTTCGAGGACCGCCGTCGCCCGCTTGGTCTGCGCTGTGATCTCCGTCGGCTCACCGGCGCCAGCCAGTGCCCCGAGGTCGACCGGTACGTAGGTCTCGGCGACGGTGTCGTCGACGGAGGGGTGCGAAGCCATGTTGGCCAGCGTCTTCACCGCCCCCTCGCCGGGCTGCCCGGCCGCCGCCAGGGCCTGGAGGGTCTGGGGCACGGGCTCGAGGGTGACCGGGACGTGCGAGGCGTGCAGGTCGCCGACGAGGCGCTCGAGTCGGGTGGCCGTGTGGTGCGCCAGCGGTGACAGGGCCGAGCCCGGGTCCGCCCCCGGTCGGAGCGACGTCGTGGCCGAGATCGGCACCACCCAGGCGAACCGGAGCCGATCGGCGCTGGTCGCCTGGACGTAGGTCAGGTAGGTGGTGAAGCGGCCCAGCTCGGCCCCCGAGGCGCTCGTGAGGGCGACGACCGCCGGGTACACCCCTGTGCATGTCGCGCCGGTCGAGCACGACAGGGCCAGGGTGGGGGAGCCGCCGCCGGCCGCCGAGCTCGCGCTCGGCGACGGCACCACGTCGATGCGCAGGTCGAGGCCACCGCCGGTGGACGTGCCGAGGGAGGAGAGCGCCACGGGGGCGGTGTGGTCGATCTGGCGTGTGTCGCTCTGGCCGGGGGGCTTGCGCAGCGTCGCCTCGAAACCGGTGCGGGTGTGGAGGCGGTTGAAGAGGTTGACCGAGACCTGTGCCCCGCGGGGGGCGCCGGGGGCGGAGAGGACCAGTGTGAAATTGGCCGGGGCACCGGCCTGCGCCGGCTCCACCCAATTGCTCTGGGACACGAGCGAGAGGGCGGGCGAGGCGCTCGGCGGGTGGGCCTCGGCTGCCGTGCCCGCCGCACCCGACGCGGTCGCGGTGCCAGCGAGGGCGGGTGCCACCCCCAGGACCAGGGACGCGAGCAACGCGACCGGGCCGGCGACCACCACCGGGACTACCCGCCGGGACCACCGGCCACGGGACAACGACACCCCGAAACGCTAGACGGCTTCGCCTCGGCCGGGTTCCCGCCACGGGGCCGTCGGGAAGGGCGGCCGGCGCGCCCGTCCGCCGAGGTCCACCGGGTGGGCCCGCGGCCGGGGCGGAAGTACGTTGGACGAGTGCAGCAGACGACGGTGCCCGAGCGCTTCCGCCCCCTCGTCGAGGCGACGGCCGAGCTGGCCGAGCGCTTCACCGCCGCCGGCCGGTCCCTCTACCTGGTTGGTGGCTCGGTGCGTGACGCGCTCGTCTCGCGCCCCGCCGCCGGCGAGGGGCTGGGCACCGGCGACGACGGCGATCGGGACTACGACTGCACCACCGATGCCCGGCCCGACGAGATCGAGCGCCTGGTGAAGGGCTGGGCCGACGCCGTGTGGACGCAGGGCAAGCGGTTCGGAACCATCGGTTGTCGGAAGGGCGGGCGGACCTACGAGATCACCACCCACCGGGCCGAGGCGTACCGTCCCGACTCGCGCAAGCCCGAGGTCACCTTCGGCGACGACGTCGAGACCGACCTGTCGCGGCGAGACTTCACCGTCAACGCCATGGCACTGGAGCTCCCGGGCCTGCGCCTGGTCGACCCCTACGACGGGATCGCCGACCTGGCGGCCCACCGGCTCCGCACGCCGCTGGACCCGGAGGCTTCCTTCGACGACGACCCGCTCCGGATGCTCCGGGCGGCGCGCTTCGCCGCCGGCTACGACCTGGTGCCCGACGAGGACCTCCTCGCCGCCGTGCGCGCCGGCCACCACCGTCTGTCGATCGTGTCGGCCGAGCGCATCCGGGACGAGCTGGACAAGATCGTGGTCCTGCCGGTGCCGTCCCGGGCCCTGTGGTTCGTCGTCGACACGGGGTTGGCCGACGAGTTCCTGCCCGAGCTGCCGGGGCTCCGCCTCGAGCAGGACCCGGTGCACCGGCACAAGGATGTCCTGGCCCACACGCTCGCCGTTGTGGACAAGACGTCGGCCGACCGCCTGCTCCGCCTCGCTGCCCTCTTCCACGACGTGGGCAAGCCCCGCACCCGCTCGTTCGGGCAGGGCGGGGTGACCTTCCACCACCACGAGGTGGTGGGCGCCCGCATGGCCCGCCAGCGCATGGACGCCCTGCGCTACCCGAAGGACGACGTCGACACGGTCACTCGCCTGGTCGAGCTGCACCTTCGTTTCCACACCTACCGACTCGGATGGACCGACAAGGCCGTCCGCCGCTACGTGCGCGATGCCGGTCCGCTGGTCGACCGGCTCAACGAGTTGACCCGGTGCGACTGCACGACGCGCAACGTGGCGAAGGCCCGGTCGCTCTCCCGCCGCATGGACGAGCTCGAGGCGCGCATCACCGAGCTGCGCCAGCGCGAGGAGCTCGACGCCCTCCGCCCGGACCTCGACGGCACACAGGTGATGGCGCGTCTTGGGATCGGGCCCAGCCGGGCGGTGGGGGAGGCGCTGTCCTTCCTGATGGAGCTGCGGCTCGACGAGGGCCCGCTCGGCGCGGAGAAAGCGGGTCGCCGCCTTGACGCGTGGTGGTCCGGGCGCCAGGCAGCCGATGCTGCAGCACAGGTGAAAGCCGCGGCGCCGAGACAGCGCGGTTGAGGGCGGCCGCCCCTCGCCCGTCGCCTGGCGTGGCGGCGCTCCTCAGTCCTCCGGCCAGACGGCGGCGGGCTCGCCGGCGGCGAACGCCTCGACGAGCGCCTGCGCCTCGTCGTCGTGGTACTGCACCGGGGGGGACTTCATGAAGTAGGCCGACGGGCCGACGAGCGGGCCACCGAGGCCTCGGTCGAGGGCCAGCTTGGCGCACCGCACGGCGTCGATGATGACGCCGGCCGAATTGGGGGAGTCCCACACCTCGAGCTTGAGCTCGACGTTGAGCGGGACGTCACCGAAGTTGCGGCCCTCCATGCGGATGTAGGCCCACTTGCGGTCCTGGAGCCACGGCACGTGGTCCGACGGGCCGATGTGGACGTCGTCGGCGGGCAGCACCGTGTTCTCGATCTGGCTGGTGACGGCCTGGGTCTTGGACACCTTCTTCGACTGCAGGCGGTCGCGCTCGAGCATGTTGCGGAAGTCCATGTTCCCGCCCACGTTGAGCTGGTAGGTGCGGTCGAGGGCGAGACCGCGGTCCTCGAACAGCCGCGTGAGCACCCGGTGGACGATGGTCGCCCCCACCTGGCTCTTGATGTCGTCGCCCACGATGGGGACGCCGGCGTCGCGGAACCGGCGGGCCCAGTCGGGGTCGGACGCGAGGAAGACGGGGATGGCGTTGACGAAGGCCACCTTTGCTTCGAGGCAGGCCTCGGCGTAGAAGCGCTGGGCCTCCTCCGAGCCGACCGGCAGGTAGGAGACGAGCACGTCCGCCCGCGCCTGGCGCTGGGCGGCGGCAACGTCCACCGGCGACGCGGGGGACTCCTCGACGACATCGCGGTAGTAGCGCCCCAGGCCGTCGAGGGTCGGACCCCGTTGCACCGTCACCCCGAGGTCGCCGACCTCGGCGAAGCGGACCGTGTTGTTGTGCCCGGCGAAGACGGCCTTGCCCAGGTCGGCCCCGACCTTGGTGGCATCGACGTCGAAGGCGGCGACGGGGACCAGGTCCCGGACGTGGTAGCCGCCGAGCTCCACGTGCATGAGGCCGGGCACCACCTCGTCCGGGGCGGCGTCGCGGTAGTAGGTGATGCCCTGGACCAGCGAGCTGGCGCAATTGCCCACGCCGGCCACGGCCACTCGGACGGTGCTCATCGGTTCGCTCCTTGTCGTTTCGTCGCGGCTCCGGCCGATTGCGGCGGAGCGGCGGTCGCTGCGGTCACCTCGGGTGCTGTCACTGCTGCAAGCTCGCCAGTGAGCTTCGCCCGGCGGGCCGGCGGTGGGGAGGGTTGGGCGCCCGTCGCCCGCTCGGCGTCGATCAGGCGGTCGAGCCAGCGGATGTCGTGGGCGACGCCGTCGGAGGTGTGCTCGACCACGGTGCGGGCGTAGGCCCCGAGCCCGGGACCGGGCGCGGCCCGTACCTCGGCCAGCCGGTCCGCCAGCTGCGCCCGTCGCCGCTCGAGGAGGGCGAGGCGGGCATGCGGTGGGAGGTGGTCGGCGAAGGCCAGGCGGAGGCCGAAGCTGCGGGAGTCGTCCCCTGCGTCGGCGCGGCAGAGCAGATCGGCGAAGAGGCGACGGCCCTCTTCGGTGATGCGGTACGCCTTGCGGGAGCGGCGCCCCCGGGGCCGTCCCCCGGTGTGGTGGCGCGAGCGGAGGACGGCCCACTCGCCGCTGAGCGATCCCGTGAGGGGCACGTCGGGACCCCCGCGCGGTGGCGTCGGTGCCACCGGGTCCGTCGCCTCCACCGCGCTGGCCGCCTCGAGCCGGGCGAGGGCCGGGTACAGCGACCCGAACGAGACGTTGGCCAGCAGGCCGAGCCCGTCGCGTAGCTGCTTGCGGATCTCGTAGCCGTGGAGCTCGTCGCGCTCTTCCAGGAGGCCGAGGATGGCCATGTCGAGCATGGTCTCGGAGTATATCGCCATATATCGGTTCGATATATCGGCCGGACCACTCGCACCGGTCGGCCTGCTTGTCGGAGGAGCCGCGGGCATCGGCCGGTGCAGCCGACCCGTTCGGCGCGGCACGGGCGGTAGCCTCGCGGCGTGACCATCCGCTCCCGATCGGGGGCCGTCGGACCGGCCGGCGCCCCAGGCGGCGAAGCACGTGTCGAGTACCGGCTGGTACGCGACGCGGTCGTGCGCGAGGTCCGGCGTGGCCGGCTCGGCACCGTCGACGTCTGCGACGCCCATCCCGAGCTCCTGCGGGCCGCCCGCAACGTCGGCCGGCCCTCGGGGGACGACTGCCCGATCTGCGAGTCCGCCTCGACCGTCCAGGTGACCTATGTCTTTGGCGCCGGTCTGCCCTCGGGCGGCCGGTGCCCCGGGACGGCGACCGAGCTCGACCGGCTGCGGCGGCGCTCCCAGCCGGTCCTCTGCTATGACGTCGAGGTCTGCCCGGAGTGCGCCTGGCACCACCTCTTGCGCAAGTACCCGGCCGGCGGCGTGCCCGAGCGCCAGGCCCGGAGCGGGAGGCGCTGACGGTGGCCTATGCCGCGCCCGCGGGGCCCGACGGGGCCGGAAGCAGCGCCGCGGGGAGCAGCAATGGCGGCATCCGCCGACCGGTGACCGTGCCGGTCGTGCGCGCCGCAAAGCGGCGCAACGGTGCCGACCCGGTGGTGATGGTCACCGCCTACGACACGCCCGGCGCCCGGGCCGCCGACGCCGCCGGTGTCGACGTGATCCTCGTGGGCGACTCACTGGCCAACAACGTGCTCGGCTACGAGGACACCCTCCAGCTCACGGTGGACGACATGGTCCACCACACGGCCGCCGTCGCCCGGGCGAAGCCCGGGGCCCTCGTGGTGGCGGACATGCCCTGGCTCAGCTACCACCTGAGCATTGAGGACGCCGTCCGCAACGCCGCCGCCCTGGTGCGGGCCGGGGCGCAGGCGGTCAAGCTCGAGGGCGGCCGACCGCGGGTGCCGGTGGTCGAGGCGATCATCAGGGCCGAGATCCCCGTCGTGGGCCACCTGGGCCTCACCCCCCAGTCGGTGCTGGCGATGGGGGGTTATCGGGTGCAGGCGCGCGACACCGACTCCGCCCAGGCCCTCCGGGACGCGGCGCTGGCCCTGGTCGGCGCCGGCTGCTTCTGCCTCGTCCTCGAAGGGGTGCCCGATGTGGTGGCTGCGGCCGTCACCGAGGCGGTCGACGTCCCGACCATCGGCATCGGCGCCGGTGGGTCGTGCGACGGGCAGGTGCTCGTGTACCACGACCTCCTCGGGCTGGGTACAGGGACGCCACCCAAGTTCGTCCGGCGCTACGCCGACCTGGCGACGGCGACGGCGACGGCCATCGCCGCCTACGCCGCCGACGTGCGCTCGGGGTCCTTCCCCTCCGACGCCGAGAGCTACCACGCCCCGGCGGACGTGGCCGAGGCCCTCGAGCAACCGATCGGTTCACCGGCCGGGACGGCGGGCCGAGCCCCCGCTCGCCGGTCGCCCTCGCCGCGCTAGCATTGTAGGGTTCCGCTCGGTCGCCGCTTCGGCGCCCGGGCACGCAGGCCCTGCCCCGAACGACGGGGCCCGGACGCCGACGGCGCCGGTCCAGAGGGAGGTGAGCCGCCCATGCGGCCGTACGAAGTGATGGTCATCTTCGACACCGGCGCCGAGCCGTCGGCGATCCAGGCGGTCGTCGACCGCCTACTGGAGACGATCCGTGCCAGCGAGGGAACCCCGGGCGCGGTGGACCGGTGGGGTCGTCGCCCGTTCGCCTACGAGGTGCGGCACCGCCGTGAGGGCTACTACGTGCTGGTGGAGCTGGCGGGGACCACCCGCACCGTCGATGACGTCGACCGGATGCTCGGTCTCGCCGACGAGGTGCTCCGCCACAAGGTAATCCGCGTCCCCGACAAGGTGGCGCGGCGAGCCACGGCGTCGGACGCACGAGGCGAGAGGCCGGCCGCAGCCGGGCGTGCCCGACCCGAGCCGGCGGCGCCGGCCGCCAGTTGACCGGGCACCCGGCCCAGGAGCGAGGAGGAGCGCCATGCCGGACAACTGCGTGACCCTGGTCGGCAACGTGACCCGGGATCCCGAGCTGCGGTTCACCAACACGGGCCAACCGACGGCCACCTTCGGGCTGGCCGTCAACCGCCGCTGGCAGAACCGTCAGACCCAGGAGTGGGAGGAGGCCACCAGCTTCTTCGACATCGTGTGCTGGCGCGACATGGCGGAGAACGTGAGCGAGACCATCACCCGGGGTGCCCGCGTGGTGGTCTGCGGCCGCCTCGAGCAGCGCAGCTGGGAGACGCC
>JBOGGF010000389.1:0-6246 GCA_050743965.1 Acidimicrobiales bacterium | reverse complement strand
TCGTGATGGAGCGCCCCAGCGCCCAGCACGTTCGCGCGTTCGCGATGCTCGTCCGCCACGACGTCCCAGCCTCCACGCTCGACCGCCAGGGCGCGTACATCGTCGGGGCTGACGTAGTCATCCGGGTCGTATCCCTGCTCCAGGGCGTGCTCGCGGTCGATGTCGCCATGGTGGACGACCAACAGCGTGCCCCCGGGCGCCACCAGGCTGAGGAGCCGTTGCTCGGCCTCGGCGGTCGGCGTGCGCAGCAGCGCGGGATACATGGCGCTGACCAGGTCGTACGCCGCATCCGCCAGCGGGGCATCGAGGAGTCCCGCGGTGACGCCCTCCACTTGCACACCAGCCTCGGCGGCCAACGTCTTGGTGTGCTCCACCGCCTTGGCTGAGATGTCCAGCGCAGTCACCTGCCAGCCCTGACGCGCCAGCCACACTGAGTCCGCGCCCTCGCCACACCCCACGTCAAGGGCGCGACCCGAGTCGAGCTCCGCGACCTCTGCGAGGAGCGCCCCATTCGGGTTACCGCTCCAGATCCGATCGCCGGAATAACGCTCATCCCAATCCGCAGCAGAGTGGGGCTGGTGGACTGCGCCATGCTCGCTCATGCGGCCAGTCTGCCCGAACGAGTCGCCGCTCCGGTCGTGTGCGCGTACGCCCCTTCGCCGGTCAGGAGTCAGCGCCTTGATCTCGGTAGTTTCGCTTGCCTTCTCGCGGCGGACAGATGCACCCCAAGCGGGCGGAACGTCCCGGAGGGACGTCAGCCGTTGCCCAGCCCCCACGAGTAGCTTCCGGTAGTCCAGTTCTGGGTGGCATGGAAGGAGTATCCGGACACCGTCCCGTCGTTGTTCTTCTTGTTCACTGCGAGGCAGCTGAAGGTGGTGGTCAATGCTGTGAGGTCGTCGGTTGACCCACCTCCGAGGGGGTCGCAGGTGGAGGACAAGATGGGACCATCGAGCACGCCGGAAGCAACATCCTTGCGGGCGTCCTTGGTGATCGACTGCTCCATCTGTTGGACCGCAGCGTGTCGATCTTGACGCTCAGCATTGTCGGAGGCCCTCTTCGCAGCTCGCTCTCGAGCGGCCACAGCCTGGGCCTTGGCTTTCGCCTTCGCGAGCTTGGCGGCTCTCGCATCCGCAGCCGCCTGGGCTGTCTTGGCGGCATGGTTGTGTCGGACCTTCGCCACGGCTCCGGTTGTTCCTGCACCAAGTACTACGGCGGCGACGACCGCGCCAACGATTATCTTGGTCCGCCTGGAAATCCCCCTGCGCTGGTACGAACGGCCGCAGTTTGGGCAGAAGTCTCCGGTGCTCGCGGACTGAACGCTGCACTTGCTGCAGACTCTGGTCAGTACCCGTTCCTGTCCCTCGTCCTGAATCATGGCCGGAGGGTACGGACGAGACAGGCGGCTTCGTGGCGAATTGCGAAATGCGGGGCCTGATGACAGCCGATCGACGCGCCATCACCCGGCGGTATGACGCGGCTGCTGACGCGGCGAAATGCAGCGTCTTTGTGCTACCCAACCGTCACGGGTGGTGGCCACACTGGGGCCATGACTCGCGACGAGGTCTTGGCGATCTGTCTCAGGCTGCGGGGGGCCGAGGAGACCTACCCGTTCGGAGAAGAAGTCGCGGTGATCAAGGTCTGCGGCAAGATGTTCGCGCTGGTGCCGCTCCTCGAGGAGCCTGGGTCGGTCAACCTCAAGTGCGACCCCGCGCAGGCGCTCGAGCTGCGCGAGGCGTACCCCGGGATCCGACCCGGCTACCATCAGAACAAGCGGCACTGGAACACCATCGACCTCGACGGCTCGGTCGAAGACGACGTCGTGCGCGGCCTCATCGCGGACTCCTACGACCTGGTCGTTGCGGGGCTGCCGCGTTCGATCCGCGCGGAGCTGGCGTCGAACTGACCGTGGACGGAAGCGGGAATGACGCAGTCGCAGGGCGGATAAGCATCACGGCAATGGACTGCGGCGGCTCTTGGCTGACGTTACGAGGCCTGCCTCGCGCGGCGGCGTAGCATCGCCTCACGGAGCCGTTCAGGCTCCCTCTCAGAGAGATGTCCCATGAGCGACAAGTCGCCGCGGCAGAGCATGTCGAAGAAGTCCGGTAAGTCCATTAAGGAGAAGCGCGCCGAGAAGCGCAGCAAGGGGTCTGAGGAGACCCTCTCCGACAAGATCCACCCGACGAAGAAGAAGTGACGCTTCTGCGGCTCGGTGTGATTGGCTCGTCGGCGAAGGAGAACGAGCACCGGCTGCCGCTTCATCCCGAGCACATCCCGGATCTGGACGCCGATCTTCGGGCGCGCATCACCCTTGAGCACGGGTACGGCGCGCGGTTCGGCGCCGCCGACGCGTCTCTCGGCGAACACGTGGCCGGGTTTGCCTCGCGTGCGGAGATCCTGGCGGACTCGGATGTGGTGCTGCTCCCAACGCCGCAGCACGCAGATGTCGCGGCGCTGGGTCCCGGGCAGGTTCGTGGGGGTGGCCGCACTGTGTCCAGGATCCCGAGCTCACACAGCTCGCGATCGAGCGACAGTTGACCCTGATCGCCTTCGAGTCCATGAACCACCTGCCCGAGACGGCACTGTGGGGCTGCATGTGTTTCACAAGAACAACGAGCTCGCCGGGTACTGCTCGGTGCTACACGCTTTGCAGCTGGCCGGGCTGACCGGTGACTACGGTCGCCGATTGAGCGCGGTGGTGATCGGGTTCGGTGCGACTGCCCGAGGCGCGGTGACCGCCCTCAACGCGCACGGTGTGCACGAGGTCACGGTGTTGACCAACCGGGGCGTGGCGCGGTGGGCTCTCCGATCCACTCGGTGCGGATCCGGCAGTTCGATCACGAGCCGGACGGTGAGCACCTGAGCCACGTGATTACCGAGCGGGGCCGTGAACCGCTCCCGGCCTTCTTGGCGGAACGTGACATCGTCGTCAACTGCACCCTGCAGGACACCGCTCACCCACTCGTGTACCTCCACACGGAGGACCTGGCTGGTTTCCGCCCGGACAGTGTCATCGTCGATGTCTCCAGCGACCTGGGCATGGGCTTTAGCTGGGCGCATCCGACGTCCTTTGAGGAGCCGACCTCCGAAGTGGGTGAGAGCATCCTCTACTACGCGGTGGACCACATCCCGTCGTACCTGTGGAGCTCAGCGACCTGGGAGAACAGCAACGCGCTGATCCCGTTCCTGCGGCCGGTACTCGAAGGCCCCACCTCGTGGGACGCCGACGAGACGTTGAGCCGGGCGATCGAGATCCGCGAAGGCCGCGTGCTCAATCCCAGGATCCTCGCCTTCCAGGGGCGGGCGAAGGATCCACCGTACGCTCGGGCCTGAAGTTGCCGCGATGCCCGCGCCAGGGACGTGCACCTGACGTACGCCGATGTTGACCCCGCCGCAGCGGAGTAGTCGCCGGACCCGGAATGTGTGGCTGCCGGGGATGGATTCGCGGCGGAGCGACTGTCCCTGTGCCGCCGCGCGGTGGATATCGGGTTCGACGGGTCAGTGAGTCATCGACGATTCTGCTGCGCAGGGGTGTACCTGACAAGTGGGTCCCACGAACTCCGGTCCGGGGTGTCAGGAGAGCGCCTCGGGAGTGTCGAACTCAGTGCCACACCGGACAGACTCGAGTGACGTCGCAGTTAGGAAGCGGACTCATGCAACTGCCGGAAGAGCTCGGCCATCGGCTCGCTATGGGCCTCGTCGGTGGGGCGCGAGAGGTAGAAGTCTGCGTGGTAGTACCCCTCGGTCTCCTTGCCTTCCGGGTCGGCGCCGAGCTCGCGTACCTGCGCCATCGCCCACTCCCGCTCGTCGGGTCCGGTGAACCGGCGCTGTGGAAAGGTCTGTGGCAGCCGCTCGGTTTGCAGCCCGTGGTCGTCGAGGGAGTCGATGATCGGACCGTAGTCGTAGGTGCGCAGGCAGAACGAGGCCACCCAGACGTTGTCGTTAGCCGCATCGAGGAGCTGGTCGAAGGTCCGCTCGGTCACGTAGCCGACGCCACCGGTCGTGGTGATCAGGTCCACCTCGGAGACCAGCGAGGTGAGCTCGGGGGAGGCCGGGTCGACCTCGAGGTTCTCCGCGAATCCGGCGTCGAGCGCGCCCGTCCCCACGGCGTACTCGACGGCGTTGGCGGCCACGTCCAAGCCGACCATGATCGCGGGGTCGGGTACGGCGTACTCCTTGAGCAGGCGCTGGTCCGCCTCGGTGAGTTCCACTGTGGTCAGGTCCTGCTCGGCGGCCTCGCCGTAGTGGTCGTAGATGTCGGCGACGTCGAGGTCGGTCTTCATCAGGGTTGAGACGACGCCGTAGGAACAACACACATCGAGAATCCGTGCCCGTTGCGTGGCCGCTGTGCCACGGGCCCCCAGCAGCCGAGTGAAGAGGTCGGCGCCGTGCTGGGGGATCACATAGTCGAACGGTTGGAGTTTGGCGAAGTACGCCCGCGGGTCGGGCTGGTCGTAGATCTCGCCGAAGTCGGCCTTCTGGAGCTGTCCGTCCGAACTCATGGTCCTCCTGCAGGTGTCTGTCGAGTCGTCTGCGCCCGACTCACTGTAGGGGGTTCGGCGCCGCAGGCCCGTCGGCTACGGTGCGTGAGCACAGCTCCACCGACCCCAGTGGAGAACAGCAGTCGCTCGTGAACATGCGTCCTTCTGGGCGATGTGAAGCAGGTGGTTCAGGCTGAGTCGACCGTCCTGATCGTCTTGAAGGCGGAGTCGATCGCGAGGCGGGTCCGCTCGTCGCTGCTAGGCATCAGGTGCGTGTAGGTCCGCAGGGTGAAGCCGGGATCGCTGTGGCCGAGGTACTCCGAGACGGCGCGGATCGACTCGCCGGCGTCGAGCAGGACGGACGCGTACCAATGGCGGAGGGCGTGCATGCCGTTCTCCCGGGTCGGGTCCACACCGGCGCGCTCCTGGGCGCGACGCCACAGGGTGCTGTTGAAGTAGTTGCGGTTGAGTGGACGGCGCTCGCGGGTGGTGAGGACGAGCGGTACGCAGACCTTCTCGCTACTGTCGAGCGTCCGCCAGGGGAGTTCGATGGGCGCGGCGCGGAAGCGGGCGAGGTGCGCGCTGAACTCGTCGGCGACGGTGGTGGGCACAGGGACTGTCCGGGTCTTGCGGCCCTTGGGCAGGGCGAAGATGAGCTTGTTGCCGGAGAGGATCTTGACCTGGCGTCGTACCTCGACGGTGCCGCGCAGGAAGTCGATGTCGTCGGGGGAGAGTCCGAAGAGCTCGCCCTGGCGTAGTCCGAGGCCGGAGCCGAGGGTGACCGCGATCTGGTAGCGCTCGGGCAACGCGTCGTGCATGCCCCTGACCCACTCGGTGGGCCAGGGCACGACCTTGCGGCGTACGACCTTGGGCCGGGAGATCGAGCGGGCCTTGCAGGGGTTCTTGGCGATCAGATCGTCGTCGAGGGCGGCGCCGAAGATCGCCGATACGTTGGAGAGGATGACGCGCTTGTAGGTGTCCGAGAGATCCATCGAGGCGATCAGGCGCTGGATGGTCGACGGCTTGATATGGCGCAGCTGGAGGTTGCCGAGGATCGGCAGGACGTGGATACGCAGGCGCAGCTCGGTCGCCTCGTAGGTGCTCGGGTCGAAGGTGCGACCGGCCAGCCACTCGGCGGCGTACTCGGCGAAGGTGACACGGCCGGCGTCGAGGTCGATGTAGCTGCCGCGCAGCTTGTCGGCCTCCACCGTGCTGCGGAACGCCTCGGCGTCGGCCTTGCGGCGGAAGCTCTTGCGGCGCTGGTGGTGGTCCAGGTCACGGTAGTTGACGACGTAGCGGGGGCTGTCGTCGTTCGCCTGGGTGGTGGTCAAACTGGCCATGGTGATTCCTCTCCGGACCGGCCACGGTACGTGCGTCCGCGTCAGGGCGCGAGTCTCATCTGCGGTAACTGGGGATCGTTCGTCATGCCATGCCGTCTGTGGAAGGGTCGCGGTGGTGGACGGCGTTCTCGTCGATCTCCCGGCGCGGGGGTCCAACAGGTCCGGGTCACGTCGGTGGCGGCAAGGCGGGTAGCGCGATTGTGCGCAAGCTGCTCGGCCCTACTCGTTGGCCAGCGCTGGCGCCGACGGGTGAGGCATTGCTGGAAACTTCTGTTCCTCGGTGAGCACCAGGGCGTTGCTGCTTGCCTTCTGGGGGTGAAGGCCGCAGGTCGCGGTCGCCGACCCGAAGGAGGAATGTCATGAAGAGGAAGCCACCCGACGAGGCACAGGCTGCGCTGTGGGAGACGCCGAGCCGGGGGAGTGCCCGG
>JBOGGF010000388.1:0-8244 GCA_050743965.1 Acidimicrobiales bacterium | reverse complement strand
GCCCATCACCACGCCCACCCCGGGCGGCTCGCGGCGGGTCGCGCCCCGTTAGCGTGGCGGCGCGGCCCTGGGAGGTGCCCGTTCGGGCCGGAAGGAGAGCGTCGATGGCCGCCTCGAGCGCGAGCTTGCACGAGCCCGCCGACCAGCTTCCCGCCGAGGTGATCGACCGTCACCGGGCGATCGTGTCGATCATGGAGGAGCTGGAGGCGATCGACTGGTACGACCAGCGCGTCGATGCCACCGACGACCCCACTTTGAAGGCGGTCCTCGCCCACAACCGGGACGAGGAGAAGGAGCACGCGGTGATGACCCTCGAGTGGCTGCGCCGTCGGGACCCGGTGCTCGACCGCCACCTGCGGACGTACCTCTTCACCGAGGCGCCCGTCACCGAGATCGAGGATGAGGCGATGGGCGATGGCAGTGGCTCGGGCCCGGCGGGATCGCTCGGGATGGGCGGGCTGAGGGGCGAGGGGCAGTGAACCACCTCCTGCGGGAGCATGCGCCCCTCACCGACGCCGCATGGGCGCTCATCGATGGCGAGGCGCGCGAGCGACTGGCACCGGCCCTCGCCTCCCGGAAGCTCGTCGACTTCGAGGGGCCCCACGGATGGACCCACTCGGCGACGACCCTGGGCCGCACCGTCGACATCGGCGGACCCGAGGGCCTCCTCCGGGCCCGGCAGCGCCGCGTCCTTCCCCTGGTCGAGCTGCGAGCCGCCTTCTCGGTCTCGCGTGAGGAGCTCGGTGACGCCGAGCGGGGTGCGGTCGACGTCGACCTGTCGGGGCTCGACGAGGCGGTGGCCCGGATCGCCCGAGCGGAGAACGTCGCCGTCTTCCACGGCTGGCACGAGGCGGGGATCGTCGGCATCGGCGACGCCTCGCCACACGGCAGCCGGTCGCTCGGGGACTCGTACGCCGCGTACCCCGCCGTGGTCGCCCAGGCGGTCGAGACCCTCCTGTCCGCCGGTGTCAGCGGGCCCTACGGCCTCGCGCTCGGCCCGGACGGTTACACGGGGGTCGTCGAGACCACCGAGCATGGTGGCCTGGTGGTGTTCGACCACCTCCGCGCCATCCTGGGCGGTCCCATCGTGTGGGCTCCCGGCGTGCGTGGCGCCGTCGTCGTCAGCCTCCGTGGTGGCGACTTTGCCCTCGACGTCGGGCAGGACCTGTCGATCGGCTACGAGCATCACGAGGCGGACGCCGTCCACCTCTACGTGGAGGAGAGCTTCTCGTTCCGGGCGGTCACCCCGGACGCGGCGGTCGCGCTGGCGGTCTGACGCCGTGGCGGTCCGGCGCCGTGCCGGCTCGGCGTCGCTGCCGACGACCTGCCGGGGAAGCTGACGGCCCTCAGCAGTAGGGATGGGCGAGGGTGAGGAGGAACTCGCCCTCGCCTGCGCCCCACTGCCCGTCGACGACGAACCCGGCCTGCCACAGCTCGTCGGCCACGCCGTCGGGGGTGAACTTGGCGCTGATCTCGGTGAGCAGGTCCTCGCCCGCCTCGAACCGGACGGACATGTCGAGGTCGACGATATGCACGGACTGGCGGATCGTCGAGCGCAACCGCATCTCGATCCAGTGGTGCTCGGGATCCCAACGGGCCACGTGGTCGAACCGGTCGGGGTCGAAGTCGGCATGTAGCTGGTCGTTGAGGACCCGCAGGACATTGCGGTTGAACGCCGCAGTCACGCCGGCGGCGTCGTCGTAGGCGGCGACGATGCGGTCCCGCTGCTTCACCAGATCGGTGCCGACCAGCAAGTGGTCGGCGGTGTCCATGGCACAGTTGAGGTCGAAGAGGAATCGGCGCCGCTGTTCGGGCACCAGGTTGCCGATCGTCCCGCCGAGGAAGGCAACGAGGCGACGCCCCTTGCGGGGGATCTGGTCGAGGTGGCGGTGGAAGTCGCCGATCACCGCGTGCACGTCGAGCCCGTCATAGTCGTCGGCCACCCCCGCCGCCGCCGCCCGGAGGAACTCGTCGCTCACGTCGAACGGCAGGTAGTGGCGCAGCGGGCCGCGCGCCGCCATGGCGTCGAGGAGAAGGCGGGTCTTGTCGCACGCCCCGGCGCCGAGCTCCACGAGCGAGTCGGCCTGGGCCAGGTCGGCGACGTCCCCGGCGTGCGCCTGGAGGAGCGCGCGCTCGGCCCGGGTGGGGTAGTACTCGGGGAGCCGGGTGATCTCTTCGAACAGCTGGCTGCCCACCTCGTCGTAGAACCACGTGGGCGGAAGCCTCTTCGGCACGGCACCCAAGCCGTCCCGGACGTCGTGCTCCAGGGCGGCGCGCAGGTCCTCACCGCTCAGGTGGACGTCGACCGACAGCGCGGTGGACACCGTTACAGGTCCCTCGCCAGCCGCAGCCCGGCGAACGCCCACCGTGCACCGGGGGGGAAGAAGTTGCGGTAGGTGGGGCGGACGTGACCCCGGGGGGTCACGCAGGCGCCACCCCGGAGGACCTGCTGGTTCACCATGAACTTCCCGTTGTACTCGCCGACCGCTCCCGGCGCGGCGCGGAAGCCCGGATATGGCGAGTACGCGCTGGCCGTCCACTCCCAGACGTCGCCGTACATCGTGCCGCCCGGCCGCGGGTGCAGGGCGCCCGAGCCGAGGAGGTTGCCCTCGTCCGGCGGCTGGGTGGCGGCCACGACCTCCCACTCGGCCTCGCTCGGCAGGCGGGCACTGCTCCACCGGGCGAAGGCGTCGGCCTCGTAGTAGCTCACGTGACAGACGGGCTCGGCCGGGTCGAGGCGGCGGGCCCCCCGCAGGGTGAAGACGGTGTCGGGATCGGCCGGGCCGTCGGGGGGCGGCCGTTGGAAGTCCGCCGCGCCGGCCGTCCAGTAGAGGGGCGCGGTCCACTGCTGCTCGTGCACCGCCGCCCATCCGTCCGACAGCCACAGCTCGGGCCGGGCGTAGCCGCCGTCGTCGATGAACGCCTGCCACTCGCCGCACGTCACCGGGCGGTCGGCCAGGGCGAAGGGGACCAGCTCGGTCCGGTGGCGCGGGCACTCGTTGTCGAAGGAGAAGGCCCGCCCGGCATGCCCGACCTCGGCCGTGCCGCCCTCGTGCTCCGTCCACCCGAGCTTGGGAGGGTGGGCGGTGTTGGGCCGCTCCGGCGCCGCCGGGGCGTAGGCGGGCAGGAGCGGGTTCGACCACAGGACGTGCTTGATGTCCATCAGCAGCAGCTCCTGGTGCTGTTGCTCGTGGTGGACGCCCAGCTCCACCAGGTCGAGCTGCTCGGGCTCGAGACCGAGGGCGAGGAGGCGGGCCATCGCCGCGTCCACATGGCGGCGGTAGCCGGCGACCTCGGCGATGCCCGGCCGCGAGATCAGTCCGCGTGCGGCCCGGGGATGGCGGGCGCCGACCGCCTCGTAGTACGAGTTGAAGACGAAGCCGTAGGCCGGGTGGCATTCGACGTAGCCCGCCAGCCCGGGGCCGAGCACGAAGGTCTCGAAGAACCAGGACGTATGGGCGCGGTGCCACTTCGTCGGGCTCACGTCGGCGATCGACTGAACCGTCTGGTCCTCGGCCGACAGCGGCGCGGCCAGCGACTCCGTGAGCCGCCGCACGGCGTCGAAGGCGTCGATGAGCCGAGCCTTCCGCCCTTCGTCGTCCGTGTCGGCCACTCCGTCCCCCCTTGGGTCGTCTGGGGTGCTACGCCGCGAGGCATCGTCAAGGACCGCGACCACCGTACTCGGCGGTCCGCCGATCGCGCGCAACGAGTCCTCGCGCCTGCTCCTCCATTCCCGGTGCCCCGCGGTGCCCCCGGTCATGCACTCGGCGAGCAGGGGGATGCGCCACCGGCCGTGCCAAGCTGTCGGCGATGGAGCTCGGGGGGAGGATCGGCCGAGACTGGCGTGACTCGACGCCGTGGTGGCCACTTCAGCCGACGGCCCCGGAGGGCGCGCCCAACGTGGTCCTGGTGGTCCTCGACGACGTCGGGTACGGGCAGCTCGGCTGCTACGGCGGGCCGATCGACACGCCGGTCGTCGACCGGCTGGCGTCGGAGGGCGTCCGCCTGGCCAACTTCCGCACGACGGCGCTGTGCTCGCCGACCCGGGCGTGCCTCCTGAGCGGGCGGAACCACCACCGCTGTGCCATGGGACGGGTGGCCGATCTGGCCGTCGGCTTCCCCGGCTACTGGGGCCGACCCTCGAGGCAGCACGGCTTCTTGTCCGAGATCCTGCGGGCCAGCGGCTGGGCCACCTACGCCGCGGGGAAGTGGCACCTCACCCCGGAGGACGAGACCAACATGGCCGCGCCACGCGACACGTGGCCGCTCGGACGCGGCTTCGACCGGTGGTACGGCTTCCACGGGGGCGAGACGCACCAGTTCGTCCCGGCGCTGTTCCACGACAATCATGCCCGCCGCCCGCCCGACGTCGGCGGTTACCACCTCACCACCGACCTGGCCGACCGGGCGATCGAGATGGTCGGCGACCTCCGGGCGGTCGATGCCGACCGCCCCTTCCTCCTCTACTTCGCCACCGGCGCCTGCCACTCGCCGCACCAGGCGCCGACCGAGTGGATCGAGCGCTACCGCGGCCGGTTCGACGCCGGATGGGACGTCTACCGCGGCGCCGTCCACGCCCGGCAGCTCGAGCTGGGCGTGGTCCCTCCGGGTACCCGGCTGTCGCCCCGCCCGCCGTGGGTTCCGGCGTGGGAGGCAATGCCCGAACGGGAGCGGGCGGTGGCGGCGCGCTTCATGGAGTGCTTCGCCGGCATGCTCTCCCACACCGACAACGAGCTCGGCCGACTCCTCGCCTTCCTCGACGACACCGGCGACCTGGCCCGCTCGATCGTCATGGTCGTCTCCGACAACGGCGCCAGCGCCGAGGGCGGGGCCGAGGGGTCGATCAACGACGTCCGCCTCGCCAACCTCGACCCTGCCGGCATCGACGAGCTGTACGGACGGATCGACGAGCTGGGCGGTCCCTCGGCCCACAACAACTACCCCTGGGGCTGGACGATGGCCGGCAACACGCCGTTCAAGCGGTGGAAGCGCGAGGTGCACCAGGGCGGTGTCGCCGACCCGTGCGTCGTGTGGGGTGCCGGTGCCGAGGCGGGGGCGGTCCGCCACCAGTTCGTCCATGCCCTCGACGTGGTCCCCACGGTGCTCGAGATGGCAGGGATCGAAGCGCCGCCGGTCGTCGACCACGTGCCCCAGTCACCGATCGACGGCATCAGCTTCGCCTACCTCCTCGGGCCCGACGGGGCGGGCGCGGCCGAGCGCCACCACACCCAGTACTTCGAGATGTTCGGTTCGCGGGCCATCTACCACCGCGGGTGGAAGGCCGTCACCTTCCACCCGGTGGGCCCGCTGTACGACGACCGGCTGGACCCCAACGCGCCGTTCGACGACGACGTGTGGGAGCTCTACCACGTCGAGTCGGACCTGTCCGAGGTGGAGGACCTGGCGGCCGGGCGGCCCGATCAGGTGGCCGAGCTGGTCGCCCTGTGGTGGGAGGAGGCCCGACGCAACGACGTGCTGCCGCTGGACAACCGGGTCCTGTGGGCCCTGGCCCATCCCAAACCTGACCGGCGCCGGGACCGGACGCGGTTCCGCTACTTCCCCGGCGGTGCCCAGGTCCCCGAGGCGGTCGCCGTGAACGTCCGCAACCGCTCGCATGCCGTCACCGTGACGTTCCAATGCGCCGGGACGCCCGAGGGCGTCCTCCTGGCGCTCGGGTCGGTGCTGGGCGGCTGGTCGCTCCACCTGGTGGCGGGCCGCCTGCGCTACGTCCACAACCTCTACGGGGCACGGCGCGACGTGGTCGAGGCGGCAGGAACGCCGATCGGCCCGGGACGCCACGAGGTGACGGTGGTATTCGAGAAGGACACGGGGCTCGGCGGCACGGCGACCCTGGGCTGCGACGGCGCCATCGTCGGGTCGGCGAGCATCGAGCGGTTCACGCCGTCGGGCTTCAACGGCGTCGGGGTCGGGATCACCTGCGGCTACGAGTGGGGACCGCCGGTGGGGGAGGGCTATTGCGCCCCGTTCTGCTTCAACGGCACGATCGTGCGTGCCGAGGTCGAAGTGACGGGACCGGTCGTGCGCGACCCGCTGGCAGAGCTGGCCGCCATCCTGGCCGAGCAGTAGGAGCGGTATCTCAGGCGAGGACTCGCCGGCGGAAGTTGCGCAGGCCGAGCCCGAGGAACAGGACGACGAACGCCGCCGCCACCGGATAGACGACGTAGAGCTGCATGTGAGAGGCGTCGGTGAACGCCGCCCGCATGCCCTCGTTGACGTAGATCAGCGGGTTGAGGAGCACCACCGTCTGCAGCCAGTGCCAGGGGCCGATCTTGACCGAGCCGAGACGCGTCCACTGGTAGTAGGTGCCGCCGAGGAAGGTGATGGGGAGCACGACGAAGCCGAACATCAACCCGATGTTGCGGGGTTCGAACGAGGTCCCTAGCAGCAGGCCGAGTGACGCCATCGCGAGCGTGGCGAGCGGGAGCAGCGTGACGATGACCCACCAGTGGAGCGACAGGTGGGCCTCGACCCCGGCGGCATGGACGACCGAGGCGATCGGCAGGACGATCGCCGCCGAGATGAGCCCCTGCACAGCGCCCGACAGCACCTTGGACACCGCCACCAGCCAAATGGGGCATGGCGCCTGCACACGGTCCTCGATCTCGCGGGTGAAGCCGAACTCCTGGGCCATCTGCAGCGCGACCGACTGGATCCCCTGGAACATGACCGAGATGCCGACCACGCCGGGCACGAGCACCGTGGCGAATGTCGACTCGGCCGTCCCGCTCCCGCCGCCGCCGATGCCCTGGCCGATCTTGGGGAAGACGTAGAGGAAGACGAAGCACAGCAGGAACGGCTGGATGAGCGTGCGCAGCACGAACTCCCACAGGTGCTTGCGCAGCACGACGAGGTCGCGGAGCATGAGCGCGCCGAGCGCGGTCCAGCTGGCCGCGGCCACGGACCGGGTCGGGCCGCCGCCGATCCGTCGGTCCTGGGCCAGCGCCTGGGAGCTTACGGATGTCGCCATCAGTCGCGCAGCTCCTTGCCGGTGAGGTTGATGAACACGGTCTCCAGGCTGGGCTCGGAGACTGAGATGTCGGCCAGGTCAAAGCCGCCCCGCTCGGCGGCCAGCACGATGCGCGGCACCAGCCGGTCGCTGCCCTGTACGTGCAGCTGGAGGCCGCCCTCCACGCGCCGGGTCAGGGTCACGCCGTCGATGTCCTGGCTGAGCAGCTGACCCAGGCGGTCCAGGTCGCCGCTGGCCTTGATCGTGACCACGGTGTCGGCGTCCACGCTGCGCTTGAGCTCGGCCGGGGTGTCCAGCGCGAGGATCTTGCCGTGGTCCATGATGGCCACCCGGTCGCAGAGCTGGTCGGCCTCTTCCATGTAATGCGTGGTGAGCATGATCGTCTGGCCGTCGCCGTGCAGCTCGCCCAGCAGGTCCCACAGCGCGAGGCGGCTCTGCGGATCGAGGCCCGCGGTCGGCTCGTCCAGGAACAGCACCGAGGGCCGGTGGAAGATGGCCCTGGCCACCATGAGCCGCTGGGCCATGCCCCCGGACAGCGCGTAGACCGACGCCTTGGCCCACTTGGCCAGCTGGAACCGCTCCAGCAGCTCGTCGGCGGTGCGCCGGGAGGCCTTGGCCCCCATGCCGAACAGCCGGCCGTGGAAGTACAGGTTCTCCCACACGGTCAGCTGCCGGTCGAGGGTGTTCTGCTGCGAGACGATGCCGCTGAGCTGCTTGGCCAGGGCCGGGCGCGCGGCGATGTCCACCCCGGCCAGGAACGCCCGGCCCGAGGTCGGGACGACCCGGGTGGTCAGCATGCCGGCGGTGGTGGTCTTCCCGGCCCCGTTGGGGCCGAGCAGGCCAAAGATCTCGCCTGCCTGGACGTCCAGGTTGAGCTGGTCGACGGCGGCGAAGTCGGTGCCCGCGTAGACCTTGGTCAGGCCCTCGGTGTGGATGACGGCCGTGCCGGTCTGGGCCGCGGGGAGGCCCGCGGCGTCGGGCGGTGCTGGTGCGGTGCTCATCGCTCCCACATCGTAGCCCCGCCCGGCGGGCAGGCCTCCTGACCGGTTGCCCCCTCAGTTGCCCCTCAGTTGCGCCTGCGGGGGCGGGCGCAGAGCACCGCGATGGCGACGGCGGCGAGCAGGACAAAAGGCACCAGGTGGGCCATGGCGTGGCCGACGGCGGCGGCCACCACGATGATCAGCACCAGGCCGATCACCCGGCTGGTCACGCGCCGCGCCGGCCGCCGGTTCAGCTCGCCGGCCGGCTGCGCGGGC
>JBOGGF010000387.1:0-2819 GCA_050743965.1 Acidimicrobiales bacterium | reverse complement strand
GGTGCGGCCCTCGCGCCGGGAGCGGTTCGCGTGGCCCGGGCGGTCACCCGCTACGGCGGGCCGCTCGGCGACGAGCTGGTCCTGCCATGGCTGCTCGCCATGGGCGAGGGGACACCGGCAGGGTCGGCCGCGGGGGCTGGACCGGCGCCGGCCGGTGCCGGGGCCGGCGCCGCTGCCCGGTTCGACGAGGCGGTGGCCGGGGCCGAGGCGCTCGTGGGCCAGGCCATGGACACGACGGCCGGCGAGGCACTCTCGGTGGCGACGCAGCTGCTGGGCCGGGTCGCCCGCGGCGACTTGGCGGCGCTGGGGTCGGCCCAACCGGTCGACGCTGCTCCCGCCGCGGCGGTGCTCGGTGGCTTCGCCGCCACCGCCGAGCTCCTCGTGGCCGAGAGAGTCCTCGCCCATCCCGAGCAGCTGTGGAGCCTGTCGGTCGAGGAGGTCCGCCGGCTCCTGGCGACGAAGGAGGCGGGGGACTGGCACCGCCACCGCCACCGCACCCTGCGGTGGCAGAGCCTGGTCCAGCAGGTGGTCGCCGTGCGGGGTCGCCCCCTGGTGGGGGAAGGGGTGTCGCCCGGCATCGCCGCCGGTCCGGCTCGTCGGCTGTCGGCGTCTCGTGACCTCCGCCGGGTGGTCCCCGGTGACGTGGTGGTGCTGCACCGGCCGAGCCCGCAGCTGGCCCCGGCCCTGTGGATCGCCTCGGGCCTGGTGGCCGAGACGGGCAGCGGTGCCGCCCACCTGATCGAGGTTGCCCGCTCGCTGCGGGTGCCGGCCGTCGTGGCCGTCGGGACGCTCGAGGTCGAGGAGGGCGAGGACCTGGTGCTGGTCGACGGCGACGAGGAGTCGGTCGCCGTCCTGCCGGCCGACGTCGCGGGGGACGGGGACGGAGCCAGCACCGCCTGAGCGTCGAAAATCGCCGCAAATGCTGGGTATTTCGCTGGATTCACTTGTAAATGCGTCACTGGAGTGGGTAAGTTCGCCGAGGTGCACCGGGATCCCCACCTGTTCCCCCGTCGGCGGTGCTTGCCGATGGCCGGCGGCCTCCTGGCCGTGGCCCTCGTGGCGGCGGCCTGCAGCAGCGGCACGAGCTCGTCGAGCGCCACCGGGACGAAGTCGACGTCCACCACGATGGCGGCGGCGTCCGCCTCGATCGGCCAGGGGACGGGCCCCGTCGACGTCCTCTATGCCGGATCGCTGGTCACGATGATGCAGACATCTGTCGACGCCGGATTTCACGAGACGACCGGCTACACGATCACAGGCATCTCGGCTGGATCGACAGCCCTGGCGGAGGAGATCACGGGCGGTGTCCACGTGGCCGACGTGCTCGTCAGCGCCTCGCCCAAGGCCGACGCAGCCCTCGAAGGCCCCGCCAACGGGACATGGGTGACCTGGTACGCCACCTTCGCCACCTCGCCCCTGCTGCTGGCGTACAACCCGTCGAGCAAGTTCGCCGCCACATTCAAATCCAAGCCGTGGTGGAAGGTCATCACGGAGCCGGGCATCCACGTGGGCCGGACCAACCCGGTCACAGACCCGAAGGGCGCTTTGATCGTCAAGGCCGTCGACCAGGCGGCGGCGCAGGAGCACGACACAGCATTGAAGTCGGTCGTGGCGTCGACAGCCGATGTCTTCCCGGAGCAGACGTTGGTCGGCCGGCTGCAGGCGGGTCAGCTCGACGCCGGCTTCTTCTACGGCGTGGAGGCGTCGGCAGCCAAGCTGCCCACCGTCCCCCTCGAGGGCGTCGACCTGGGCGCGAGCTATACGATCACCGTCGTGTCGCATGCGCCCCACGCCGCTGCGGCGGACGCGCTCGTCGAGTACTTCCTGAGCGCCAGGGGCAAGACGCTGCTGGAGCGGAACGGCCTCACCGAATTGCACGCGCCGAAGCTGAGTGGCAACAAGTCGGCGGTGCCGTCGAGCCTGAAGAAGGTGCTCGGCTAGTGCGCCGGGGGGGCGCCCGGAGCCCCCTCCCGTGGCTGGCCGGTCTCCTCGCCCTCTATCTCGGCGTCCCCGTCGTCGCCTTCGGCGTCCGGCTGCTGGCGACGAACAGCCGCGGCTTCCACGACGCCGGCCTCTTCCCGGCCCTGGCCGTGTCGGTGGCGGCGGCGACGATCACGACGGCGGTCGCCACGCTGTGCGGTGTCCCCCTGGCCCATCTCCTCGCTCGGTCCAAGGGCCGGCTCGCCGCCACGGTCGGCCTCCTGGTGCTGCTGCCGCTCGCCGTGCCGCCGGTCATGGGCGGCATCCTCCTCGTCTACCTCGTCGGGCCCTACACGTGGCTGGGCCGGCTGTTCGGGGGACAGCTGACCGGCACGCTGGCCGGTGTCGTGCTGGCACAGACGTTCGTCGCGTCGCCGTTCTTGATCGTCGCCGCTCGTGCGTCGCTGGCGGCGGTGGACCCGGCCCTCGACGAGGTGGCGGCAACCCTCGGCCATGGTGCCCTCGCCCGGTTCCTCCGCGTCGACGTGGCGGTGGCGTCCCCGGGGATCCGGGCCGGCATGGTGCTCACGTGGCTCCGGGCGTTCGGCGAGTACGGGGCGACGGTCGTCCTCGCCTACCACCCGACGTCACTGCCGGTGTACACGTTCACCCAGTTCTCTGCCACGGGGCTGCCCGGGACCATGGCGCCGACCGCGCTCGCCCTCGGAGTGGCCGTCGTCGCCGTCGGGCTCAGCCGGGTGGCGCTGGTGCGGTACCAGCGCCGGTACCGCACCAGCGCCGTGGTGGTGGGCTCGCCGAGGCGGCCTGCGCCCCCTATCGCCTCGCCCATCGGGTTCCGCCTCGACCACCGCCTCGGGACCTTCCACCTGGCCGTCGAC
>JBOGGF010000386.1:0-1936 GCA_050743965.1 Acidimicrobiales bacterium | reverse complement strand
GCGCCGACGACCCCGGCGCCGACGACCCCGGCGCGCCCGCCGGCACCCCGCCCGGCGCCGATCCCGGCGGCCCGCCCAAGGTGCCGGACCGTTCCGGGATCGACGGCCTGGAGGCGAAGTGGTCCGCCGCCTGGGCCGCCGGCGGCACCTACCGCTTCGACCGGTCGGCCACCCGGGACCGGGTCTTCGCCGTCGACACGCCCCCGCCCACCGTCTCGGGCACGCTGCACATCGGCCACGTCTTCTCCTACACCCACACCGACGTGGTCGCCCGCTTCCAGCGCATGCGGGGGAAGGCCGTCTTCTACCCGATGGGTTGGGACGACAACGGCCTGCCGACCGAGCGGCGGGTCCAGAACTACTTCGGCGTGCGCTGCGACCCGGCACTCCCCTACGACCCGGGCTTCGAGCCCCCGGCGCAGCCGCCCAAGGACCCGGTCCCGATCTCGCGGCCGAATTTCGTCGAGCTGTGCCAGCGGTTGACGGTGGAGGACGAGCGGGCGTTCGAAGAGCTGTGGCGGACGCTGGGGCTCTCGGTCGACTGGGACACGACCTACGCCACCATCGGCGAGCGGGCCCGGCGGGCCTCCCAGCGCAGCTTCCTCCGGCTCCTGGCCGCCGGCAACGTCTACCAGCACGAGGCGCCCACCCTGTGGGACGTCGACTTCCGCACCGCCGTCTCCCAGGCCGAGCTCGAAGAGCGCGACCGCCCGGGCGCCTACCACCGCGTCCGCTTCCCCCGCGCCGACGTGCCGGCAGGCCAGACGGGGCCACCGTCGGCCGGCTCGGGCGTCGAGATCGAGACCACCCGGCCGGAGCTCCTCGCCGCTTGCGTGGCGCTCGTGGCCCATCCCGAGGATGCTCGCTACGGGGACCTCTTCGGCGCCGAGGTGGTCACTCCGCTCTTCGGCGTGCGCGTCCCCGTCGTGGCCCACCCCTTGGCCGACCCGGAGAAGGGGTCCGGCATCGCCATGGTGTGCACCTTCGGCGACACGACCGACGTCGTGTGGTGGCGGGAGCTGCACCTGCCGTCGCGCACCATCGTGGGCCGCGACGGCCGGCTGCTGGCCGTGCCGTGGGGCGAGCCCGGCTGGGAGTCCGACGACCTGCCCGCGGCCCGGGCGGCCTACGGCGAGCTGGTGGGGCGGACCACCCGCCAGGCCCAGGCCCGGGTGGTCGAGCTCCTGGCCGAGGCCGGGGCGCTCGTCGGCGAGCCCCGGCCCCTCACCCACCCGGTCAAGTTCTACGAGCGGGGCGAGCGCCCGCTCGAGATCGTCTCCTCCCGGCAGTGGTTCGTGCGTACCCTCGAGCTGCGCGACCGCCTTCTCGCCCGGGGCGAGGAGCTGCGGTGGCACCCGCCCTACATGGCCCACCGCTACCGGGCGTGGGTCGAGGGGTTGAGCAGTGACTGGAACATCAGCCGCCAGCGGTTCTTCGGCGTGCCGTTCCCGGTGTGGTACGAGGTGGACGTCGACGGCGGCGTCCGGTACGACCGCCCGCTGATGCCCGCCGAGGACCGCCTCCCGGTCGACCCGTCCACCGACGCCCCCGACGGCTACGCCGGGGACCAGCGCGACCGCCCGGGCGGCTTCACCGGTGATCCCGACGTCATGGACACCTGGGCAACCTCCTCCCTCACCCCGATGATCGCCGGGGGATGGGAGGACGACCCGGAGCTCTTCGCCCGGGTGTTCCCCATGGACGTCCGCCCACAGGCGCACGACATCATCCGGACCTGGCTCTTCGCCACCGTGGTCCGTTCCGAGCTGGAGCTGGGCGCGCTGCCGTGGGCCCACGCCGCCATCTCGGGGTGGGTCCTCGACCCGGACCGCAAGAAGATGTCCAAGTCGAAGGGCAACGTCGTCACGCCCCTGCCCCTGCTGCGCCAGCACGGCGCCGACTCCGTGCGGTACTGGGCCGCCGGTGGGCGCCCCGG
>JBOGGF010000385.1:0-4658 GCA_050743965.1 Acidimicrobiales bacterium | reverse complement strand
CACCCGGGCACCGAACTCCGGATGGGTGTTGAGCCCGGTCCCCACCGCCGTCCCGCCGGCCGCCAGCTCGTACAGGTCCGGCAGGGTCGCCTCGAGCCGGGCGAGCCCGGCGTCGAGCTGGGCGACGTAGCCCGAGAGCTCCTGGCCCAGGGGGGGGGGCACGGCGTCCCTCCGGTGGGTGCGGCCGATCTTGGTGACGCCGGCGAAGGCGGCCGACTTCTCGGCCAGGGCGTCTCGGAGCGCTCGGACGGAGGGAACCAGGCGATGGACGAGCTGCTCGGCGGCGGCGATGTGCATGGCCGTCGGAAAGGTGTCGTTGGAGGACTGCGACATGTTGACGTGGTCGTTGGGATGGACCGGGCGCTTTGACCCCATCTGCCCGCCGTCGAGCTCGATGGCCCGGTTGGCGATGACCTCGTTGGCGTTCATGTTGGTCTGGGTGCCGCTCCCCGTCTGCCACACCCGGAGGGGGAAGTGGCCGTCGAGGGCGCCCTCGGCCACCTCGTGGGCCGCCCGGGCGACGAGATCGGCCAGGTGCCCGTCGAGCTTCCCGAGGTCGGCGTTGACCCGGGCCGAGGCCTCCTTCAGGATCCCGATGGCCCGGATGAGCGGCCGGGGCATCGTGTCGTCGCCGATGGCGAAGTGGTGGAGGGAGCGCGCCGTCTGCGCCCCCCAGTACCGGTCGGCCGGTACCTCGATCTCGCCCATGCTGTCGGTCTCGATGCGGGTGCCGATCACGTCGCGTCCTCCTTCGCCGCTCGGGTCAGCATGGGACCGGGAACGCCGGCCGCGCAATTTGGTCGCCGCGCAATTTGGGGGCTCCTCGACGCGGCGGCTTTCACCGGCGGTCACCGGCCGGGGGAGCCGGCCTCCTTCCACCGTCGGCGGCCGGCTTCGAGCGCCCGGCGGCTGGCCGCCACCTCCTCGGTTCGGGGACCGTCACCGGCGCCGGGCACCTCCAGGATGGCGGCCAGCCCGTCGAGGGCCGGATGGGCGACGAGACAGCCGAGGCCCTCGGCCCCGATCGTGCCCTCGCCCACGTTGGCGTGCCGGTCTCGGTTGGCCCCGAGCTCGACCTTCGAGTCATTGAGGTGGAGGCAGCGCAGGCGTGCCAGCCCGACGGTGTCGTCGAGGGCACGGATCGCCGCGTCGGCCCGCTCGGGCGAGGTGAAGTCGACCCCGGAGGCCCACAGGTGCTGGGTGTCGAGGCAGATACCGAGCTGCGGCCCGGCGCCGGCGCGCTCGAGCACGGCCGCGAGCTCTTCGAAGCTGCGCCCCATGGTGCCACCAGCGCCGGCGGCGTTCTCGATCAGGACCGGGCACGCGTTGGCGTCGGCCGCGCTCGATGCCAACGGGTCGGCGGCGGTCGCGAGGGCCGCGAGGAGGGCGTCGACCACCTGGTCGACGCAGCCGTCGAACCCCGAGCCCTTGTGGCTGCCCAGGTGCAGCACCAGGCCGTCGGCGCCCATCCCCCGGGCGGCGACGAGGTTGGCGACGAGGCAGTCCCCGGACCGGGCGAGCAGCTCGTGATCGGTGGTCGCCAGGTTGATGAGGTAGGTGGCATGGCAGTACGTGGCCGAGACGGTGGGGTGGGCGGCCTGGGCGGCCCGGTAGCCGGCGAGCACCTCGGGGGCGTACTGGGTCGGCTTCCACGCCCGGGGGCTCTGGGTGAAGACCTGGACCACCTCGGCACCGATCTCGTCGGCCCGCTCGAGCGCCGGCACCAGCTTGCCGCCCGCCCGCACGTGCGCCCCGATCCTCATGGGGCGACCGTACCGCGGGCCCCGGTATGGTCAGGACCGCACCTGACCACGCCCGGGCCGGCCGCGGCCCGTGGCCGACCACCGGAGGACGACCGTGCCCGACACGCTCACCGCCAAGGCCCGAGCCCTCATCGACCGTCCCGTCCTGGCCAGCCTGGGCACGGTGGCCGGCGACGGCAGCCCGCAGGTCACCCCGCTGTGGATCGAGGTCGACGGGGACGACCTCCTCGTCAACACCGCCAGGGGTCGGGTCAAGGCCCGCAACATCGAGCGCGACCACCGCGTCGCCCTCTCGGTGCTCGACCCCGAGGATCCCTACAACGTGGTGGTGGTGCGCGGGACGGTGTCGGAGGTGACCACCGACGGGGCCGACGAGCACATCGACCACCTGGCCAAGAAGTACCTCGGCCTCGACTCGTACCCGATGCGGCGGGAGGGCGAGGTGCGCATAAAGATCCGGATCCGAACCGACCACATCCCGATGCAGCCGGAGTAGGCATGCGCCCTCACCCCGGCGGGTGGTCGTCGGGGCAGGAGCCCGGCGGCGTGCGGTACCGGGGGTCCCCCGCCCACGCGCCCGTCGACCACTCGTCGCTGGCCGGGCGCAGGCGGAAGAGGCCGGTGAGGTCGGCGAGGACTGCGTCGGCGTAGCGAGCCGCCCCCGCCGGGCACAGGTGGACGCCGTCCACCATCCGCACCCGCACCCACCGGGACTTCGGGGCGTGCGGCTGGGTAGCCGGCGGCAGCCAGGCCGCGAACCGCCCGCTCCGGAGGACCGACGGCGCCACCGGCAGGTACATCACCTTGCCGGGGAATGCGGCCGGCAGCGTGCGGACGATGCGGTTCCACGCCGCCTGGCCGGCCCTCGCCTCGCCGGCCGAGCCACCAGCACCGCCGGCCACGGCGATACCCCCCGCCGTCTCGCCATGGGCCGCGGTGTCCGTCGGGAGGAGCTCCAAGAAGACCACGCCGGCGGCGCCGCCCGGGCCGAGCATCGCCCGGACGGCCGCCTCGAGCATCGCCGTGTACGCCCGGGGGTGCTGCAGGGCGCAGGTGTGCGTGACGTAGTGGGCGATCGGCGTGGGCGCCCGCGCGCTGCAGCTGTCGTCCCAGCTCCAAGTGGCCAGCACCAGCTGGGTGCGGTCGGTACGGACCAGCGCCGGCAGGTCGGTGCGCCACGTGCGGTCGACGTTGAGGCCGAACCCGTCGATGGCTCCGTCGGTGACGGTCACCTCGCCGGTCGCACCGAGGGCGGCGGCGATGGCCGGCTCCGCCACCCGGGCCACCGAGTCGCCGACGACGGTCACCCGGAGCGGGTGGGCCGGACCGTGGGGCGGCAGGGCGATCGGCACCTGGCGGCGGTAGCCGCCGGCCCCGGGGACGGGACCGTGCCCGGCGATGCGCGCCACCGTGGCCGATGCGGGGTTCGGGGCGGCGGCGACAGCCGGCTCGGTGGCAACGACGACCGCGGCGGCCGTGCCGAGCGCGGCCAGGGGCAACAGGGCGACGCGGGGCCACCCGGTGAGCCGGCGGCGCCGGATCGGGCGCTCCACCGCGTAGTAGCTGGCGGAGGCGACGGCCAGGGTCACCACCACCCGAGCCAGGTCGAGGGCAGCGCCCGACAGGCCCGTGCGGCCAGCCGTGCAGTACACGAAGACCGGCCAGTGCCACAGGTAGATGCCGTAGGAGATGGTGCCGATCCACCGCAGCGGGGCGATCGACAGGACAGCGCCGAGGGGACCGGACCGCAATTGGCGCACGTCGGCCACGACGAGCCCGGCGAGGACGGCACACAGGGCGAAGCCGCCCCGGAACATGCCGGATCGCGGCAGACCCGCCGCGGTGCCGGCGGTGACCCAGAAGTAGCCCAGACCCCCGAGGGCGAGCGGGGCCAGCGCGTGCAGGGCGACCCGGGCCCGACGCGAGGGCTGGCCCCGGCCGGCGGCGACCACCGCCACCAGGACGCCCGCCAGCAGGTCGAAGAGCCGCGTGTCGGTGCCGAAGTAGACCCGGGTGGGATCGCCGCCCGGGTGGTGGAGCACCGCCATGAGGGCGACCGATCCCAACGCCGCGGCGGCCGCCAGGGCACCGACCGCCCACCGCCAGCCCGGTCCACCCGCCACCCGTCGGCGCCAACCGCCCAGCACGAGGAGGAGGATCGGGGGCCACGCCAGGTAGAACTGCTCCTCGATCGCCAGCGACCAGGTGTGCTCGAGCGGCGACGGCGCCGAGAACTGGGCGAAGTAGGACTGGTGGGCGAAGACAGCGTGCCAGTTCGCCACGTAGAGCAGCGTCGCCAGCGCGTCGCCCCGCAGGCCCGGCAGGTCGACGTGGGCGAGGGCCCCGGGGGGGCCGAAGCGTCCGAGCAGGACGACGTAGAGCCCCAGGACCACCAGCAGCACCAGCAGCGCCGGCAACAGTCGGCGGGCCCGCCGGGCCCAGAACGCCCCCAGACGGGCGGTGCCGGTGCCCAGCCATTCCTCCACCAGCCGCGACGTGATGAGGAAGCCGGAGAGCACGAAGAAGAGGTCCACGCCGAGGTAGCCGCCCGACGCCGCCCCGAGGCCCAGGTGGTAGGCCATGACCCCGGCCACGGCCAGGGCCCGGAGCCCGTCGAGGGCCGGGAGGTGACGACCGGTGACCGCCGTGGCGCGCCCGTCGGCTGCGCGCCGATCCACCGGTCCGGCCGGAGATGGGGTCGGACGGGTGAGGACGGTCACGGTGTCCCGGCGAACGCCGCCAGCTCCCCGGCCAGGGCGCGCACCGCCGCCGCGGTGCGGTCACCTCCGTCCGGGAGCCGGACGATGATCCCCTCGGCGCCGGCGGTGGCCAGCTCGGCCGTCACGTCGGCGGCCGGCCGGCCCCCCCGGCCCGCGCCCCCGAGCGTGCCGCGCC
>JBOGGF010000384.1:0-6202 GCA_050743965.1 Acidimicrobiales bacterium | reverse complement strand
CGTCCGAGGCCACCTCCCAGTAGCCGGTGCTCGGCGGCCGCCCCACCACGCCCACGGTCTTGGTCGCGGTGGCCGACCATCCGTCGGCGTCCGTCACCGTCACGGTGAGGGTGTACGAGCCGGCGCTGCCGTAGGAGTGGTAGGCGGTGGCACTGGTGCTCGCCGGCGTGCTGGACCCGTCGCCCCAGCTCCACGCGTACGTCAGCGCTGTGCTGCTGTCGGGGTCGTGGCCGGACGCGGTGAACCCCGTTGTCAGCCCGGTCGGCAGTGTGCTCGGACCGGTCACCGACGCCGTCGGGAGCTCTTCGGCGCCGATGCAGCCGTTCCGTGTGCCTGTCGTGCGGTAGTCCTCGGCACTGAACTCGAGCTGGGTGTAATAGGGGTGTCCGTTGATCGTCTGGTTCCACTCATTCCCTGTCGTGCCGCCGAGCGGGGCACCGTAGACGTAGGCGCATTCGTCGGCGATCTCCCACGCCGTAGTTGTCGATGAATGCCACGCTGTGGCCAGGGGATCGGTGATCGTCTCGTTCTGCTCGTGGCTCACGATGCTGATCGCCGTATCGGCTGTGATTGTGTTGTTCGGTGACTGCTGGGGTCTCGTATGGCACGACGCTTTAGTTGTGGGGAAAGGCATGGTGGCGTAGAGCACGGTTGTAGCTGTGCCATTTCCAATGAAGTTGTGGTAGCCGCAGTAGGTGGGGTGTGTTGTGTGTGCCGCGGCCGAGGAGCACTCGGTTGTCGTCGGCTGTGACGCCTGGAAGCAGGTCAGCACCTGTTCTGGTAGGAACACCAGGTAGATGGCACCGAGCCCCTTGGGTTGCGCCGGGTTGGCGGTGAGGTGGCTCGTCAGCTCCGTATGTATCTGCTTGTCGGTGATGCAGGCGCCCGCCGGCCTTGTCGCATAGTTGGCGCTGCACCTACCTGTCGCCGGAAATGCGTTCGTCAGCGTGATCTGCCCGCCATAGCTCACGTCGTAGTGGATGTGGCGCTTACCTGTCCCGTAGTACTGCTGGTCGGTGGCGTAGACGTTGGTCGGCTTCCCGCTTGTCGCCGCCACATCCTGCAGGTACGTGTCGATCGTTGTCTTATACCTGCGCGGGAGTGTGTAGCCGGGCGGCAACCAGTAGACGGCGTAGATCGTGTTCTTCCCGACCGTGCCGGCTGTCGACATGACGGGTCCGCTGTTGTACGCCACCGGGGGTGGGCAACCCGGCGGCGGATAGGGATATGTCGTGAATATCGACGGTGTGCATGCATACGAGGACGCTGGGGCAGCCGGCGCCGTCGCGGGCCGGGCACCGGGCTGGGCCAACGGTCCGCCGACGCGCCCGGGCGCCGGAGCTTTCACCGGCGGGTAGATGCCGAGTGGCCGGTGCCCGGCCGCCGTCGTGACCGGGAGGGAGGACGGTCGCGGCTGGGAGGCCACCGTCTTCGCCTGCACCGCGCCTGCGCCGGTGGTTGCTGCGCCGGCGGTTGCAAAGGCGGGACCCACAATCGACGCCGTGGCACCGACCACGATCGTCGCGGCGAATGCCGAGGCGCCGAACCGGCGCCCACGTCTGCGTCGTGCCGGAGTCGACCGGTCACGTGAACAGCGCGGCATACCCGCCTCTCCCTCATCTGGCCGTTGGCGCCGCGACCCCCTCCGTCGACCCGTGCCGACGCCCGTGTGCCGCCGTGATGTGTACCAAGGCGGCGGGGAATTGTCAATCAGCAGGCAACATCATCGTGGCGACCCGTGCCGGCGGCTGCGGCAGGACGACCCCGGCCGCCGCTCCTTGCTGTCCGGCTACATCTCGCCGGCGGGGGATCCCTCGTAGCGGTGGAGGGCGGAGGGCCCGCGGAAGCTGGCGAAGACGACGCAACCCTCGGGGTACTCGAACGGACCGTGTGGCTCCGGTCCGGTGGCCCACACGTAGTCGCCCGGGTGCATGTGCTGGCCGGCCACTATCTGGACGCCTTCGAGCACCACGACGGCGTGGCTGCTCTCGTGCGCGTGCTCGGGCTCGACGTAGCCCGGGGGGAACTTCACCAGCATGTCGGCGACGCCGGCCTCGCGGTCCTCGTGCAGCACTTTGACCTGCACCCCTGTGCCGAGCGAGAGGACGTCGGAGTCGTCCTGCCACTCGAGGTCCCAGCGGTGGGCGGTGTGGAAGCCCTTGGTCACCAGCATCCCCTCCTTCTCGCGGCCGCCAGGCAGCGTCCGCTGGGGACGATGGTAGGTCGGCAGCGGACGGCCGCTGCAGCGGGGGACCTGCCGGCGCCGACCCGGTGTCTCGAGCCGTGCAAGCAGTGCACCGTGCTGGCCCAGGCCTGGCTCGACCTGCCGACACGCGAGCGCACCGGCATCTGATCCGTCCCCGTCCCGTCCGGGGACGGGTGGGGACCCTGGCGGGGCCACGCCGGGGAGGGGGTTCCGGCATGACCCCGCCAGGTGGCTAGGCCGCTCGCCGCCGGAGGGTAATGGCCCGGCGGGGGCATTGGCGCACCGCCTCGGTGGCGAGGGCCACCAGCTCCTCGGGCAACGGTTCGCTACCCACGATCGGATAGCCCCATTCGTCCTGCGACACGAGCTCGGGCAGGAGCTCGGCGCAGTAGCCGAAGGCGTCGCAGGCGACGGGATCGATCGAGAGGGACATGGGCATGGACATCAGGCGGCCTCCTATGCGGCGCGGAGCGGGACGAGGGACCGGCGGGCGGCGACCCGGCACGGGTGGCCGGCGACGTGGGCGGCGACGTCGGCGTCGAAGACGGTGAGGGCGGTCGCCACCATCCGGGCGACACCGTCGGGATGGTGGCAGGCGCCGCGCCCGGTCACCATGACCAGGCGCTCGGTCAGCCGTGCCACCGTCTGGTGGCCGCCGCGCCCGGCGACCAGGAGGGCCAGGTCGTCGGCCACGGCCGGGAGGCCGTAGACGCAGGGCCCACACTGCCCGGTGCTTTCGCCTGCCATGGCAGTGGCGACCCGCCACACCTCGGCCAGGCCGCAGCAGTCGCGGCCGACGACCATCACGACGCCCGCACCTGGGGTGGCGCCGAGGTCCCGGAGGCCCTCGCGGTCGAAGGGGGCGGAGAATTGGGTCGCGCGCACCCACGACCCGCCGAAGCCGCCGACCAACGCCGCCGCCGGTGGCTCGAGCGGGTCTGCGGCCGCCACGATCTCCGCCAGCGGCGTGCCGAGGACGACCTCGAGGACGCCTGGTCGGGCGACGGCGCCCGACACGGTGACGAGCGTGGTGCGCCCGGCGGCGGCCTCCGGGTCCTGCCCTGCGGTGGCCTCTGTGCCATCCCCGGCGCCCCACCACCCGGCCGCCTCCCGGGCGACGAGGGCCATCTGGGCCACCGTCTCCGCGTTGTGCACCAGCGCAGGGGCCCGGCCCAAGCGGAGCGGGACGCCGCGCTCGGGCCGGAAGGCGGGGACACCACGCCCGTTGGTCAGCCAGCCGACGAGGGCGGACTCCTCGCCGGCCACGTACCGCCCGGGCGGCCGCGCCACCGTCACCGCCACGAGCTCCTGGCTCGTGCCGCGGCGCTCGGCAATGGCGGCCGCAAGGGCCTCGGCCATGTCGTCCCGGTCATCGGCGACGCAGATCACGACGCTGCGGGCCCCGATGGCCGCCGCCGCCAGCTGCGCGCCGTCGACCACCAGGTGGGGCGCGCAGGTCAAAATGGCCCGGTCCTTCGAGCTCGCCGGCTCGCCCTCCATCGCGTTGACCACCAGGGTGCCGTGCCGCCGCAACGCCCAGTGACCTTCGAGCTTGACTGCGGCGGGGAAGCCGGCGCCGCCCCGACCGGCGATCCCGGCCGCCTCGACGGCTTGGACGAAGCGACGGGCGAAATCCCCACCGGTGGGCGGCAGGGGGCCGTAGTGGTCGAGGTGGCCGGCGAGATCGCGCCGGCGGCTCGTCCGCCAGCCCGACAGCAAGGTCGGGCGGACGGCGCTGCGGAGCGTCGGCATGGCGGTACCTCCGGATGCGGATGTGGATGCGGATGCGGGGATCGAGGCGTGCGGTGGCATGGGTCGGGGAGGGGGGCGGTTTCGGTCAGTCGGTCCGGTGCTTGATGGCGACGCCGGCCACCCGCGCACGGACGGCCGGGAGGGCCGCGGCGCGGCGCCGGCGGTCGAGGGCCTGGCCGAGGCGAATCCCCGCCGAGGCGAAGACGGTGACCATGCACGCGATCACCAGGAGGAGCACCCACCGCAACCGGACGTCGGTGCCGATCCCGAGGGTGTGGATCACCGCGACGGGCCAGCTGACGTAGGCGAGCCAGTGCACGCCTCGCCACGCGCGGGCCGAGATGCGGTGGCGGAGGATGCTGGTGAGGGCGATGGCCAGCATGAGATCGAGGCTGATGGTCCCGAGCCCCACCCAGAAGGACTTGTAGGCCGAGGCGAACGGCACGAGGACCGCCGCCCAGCCGATGTGGACGTACGAGTCGAGCACGCTGGTGAGCACGTGCCCGGCGACGAAGAGCACCGACAGCAGCGACACGCGGCGGTGGAGGTCCTGCTGGGCCACCGGTGGCCAGTGCTTGGTGGCGAACCGGGTGGTGGTGAGCAGGCCGAGCACCATGGTGCCGGTGAGCAGGACCAGCGCGACCAGCCCGGTGGCCCGGGTGGCGTACCACATGACGGGGGAGCCGATCACCGCCGGGCTCTTTGCAGCTCGTGGGGTCGGTTGGCGCCCTCGTCGGGCCAACCGTTGAGCGTGACCACCTCGCCGTCGGCGGCGACGAGCCGGGCCGGGTGCCCTGCGTCGACCAGCCGGCGCACGGCCTGGTCGCCCCACACGATGGCGGCCGTCGTCATGGCGTTGGCCTCCACACAGGTCGGGGCGGTCGCCGAGACGAGGACCCAGTCGCAGGGGGCGCAGTCGCCGGTGCGCGGGTCCACGATGTGGTGGCGGCACCGGCCGCCGCTCCGCCAGGACCGCACGCCGGGGCTGGAGCTGGCCAACCCGCCGTAGGGGATGGCGACCACCTGGTCGACCGCGTGCACCGGGGCGCCGGCGTCGCGGGCGATCCCGATGGGCCAGCCCTCGTCGGGGGCCGGGCCGGCGGTCGCCACGTCGCCGCCGAGGCTGACGAGGACGCCCGTGCCCGTCTCCTCGGCGACCAGCCAGGCGGCGCGGTCGGCGGCGAACGCCTTGGCACTCGAGCCGACGTCCACGTGGACACCGGGCGGCACGGTGATGGTCCGCCGCCGGCGATCGAGGTCGATCGTCCACCAGCCCGGGGCGGGCAGCGGCGCCTGGCCCAGCCGGGGCTCACCGTCGCCGAGCAGTCCGAAGTCCCGGTCATAGCCGAGGGCCTCGAGGGCCCGCCCCACCGTGGGATCGACGGCACCTTCGGTGATGCGGGCCACATCGCAGGCGGTGTCGACCACCTCGAACAGGAGGTCGCTCACCGGGACCGGCGTCCCGGCCCGTCGCTGGACTTCGGCCAGTTCCGAGTCGGGCCGGAAGCGGCTGCACGCCTCGTCGAGGGACTGGAGCTCTGCCCGGAGGATGGCCGCGGCGGTGTCGGCTGCGAAGGGATCGGTCACGGCCACCAAGGCGGTCGTGCCGATGGCCCGGAAGGCGCGGCTCGCGGTTCGGGAGCGGATCATGCGGCCGTCGACCCTCCCGACACCGCCGCCGGCGTCCTTGTCGTGGTCGTCGGCGTGGTGGTCGACGGGGCGGTGGTCGTCGGCGTGGTCGCCGATGTTGCGGCCGCCGAGGACCTGCCGTCGTCCGAGCTGTTGCCGTCGTCGTTGCCGTCGTCCGAGCTGCCGCCATCGTCGTCGCCGGAGGCGGCGCCGTCGCTAGAGGTCGCGGTCGACGAGCCGCCGGTGGCGGTCGTTCCCGACCCGCTCGCGGTGGTGCTCGACCCGCTCGCGATGGTGCTCGAGGTCGTGGTCCCGGGAATGGCGTGGGAAACGGCGACGCCCAGTCCGATGGCGACGGCGACGGCTCCACCGGCTACCAGCCGGCCGAGTGCGCGCGAGCGGGCCAGCCCGCCGCGGCCAGAGATTGCGTTGCCGGATCCGGCACCGCCGGGGTGGAGGACGCGGGGGGAGCGGGGCGCGTCGCGAGCGCTCGACGCGGGTGTCGCCCGGTCCGATGGGCGTGTCGCCCGGTCCGACGGGGCTGTCCAGGGTGCGCCCAGGGGAGCTGTCAGTGTCATGGAGTCCATGGAAGCGGCCGGAATTAGCAGCCCGCCG
>JBOGGF010000383.1:0-4767 GCA_050743965.1 Acidimicrobiales bacterium | reverse complement strand
GGTCAGCCGTGCGCCGCCGGCGGGGTCAGCCGTGCGCCGCCGGCGGGGTCAGCCGTGCGCCGCCGGCGGTCCGTCCACGACGACCACCGGCTCCTCGGTGACGTCCTCGCCGACGATCCGGTAGCTGCGGACGACGGGATAGGTGTCGCGCAACGATACGAGCACGTGGTGCCATGAGGGGTCCGGGGCCTGGGACACGTCCGTCGGGGAGGGGTAGGCGTCGGTGTGGGTGTGGGAGTGAAAGACCCCGACGAGCTGGTCGCCGTGGGCCTCGGCGTCGCGGTCCGCCTTCAGGATGTCGCGCGAGTCGACGGCGTAGACGCGGGCCGAGGCGGCGGCGTTGCGGGTCGGGTAGCACCGGGCGACGCCCGTCTCGCCGTCGCCGGCCAGCAGCCCGCACGCCTCGTCGGGCAACCCGCTGAGGCAGTGGGCGACCATCTGGTCGTGCAGAGGGGCTGGCAGTCGGAGCATCGCAGGTGGAGCGTAACGTCCGTTGGCCGGGGTGGCCGGGGGTGGTGGTGGGCGAGGCCGGCCGGCGGTGGCCGCCCGCCGGCGGGGCCGACCCGGGGGCGAGCCGGCCCAGGGGTGGGGACCCGGCGACCGGTAGCCTGCGAGCGTGGCGAGGGCCAAGAAGACGGTGGCCAAGCGGGCGGCGGCCCGGGAGGAGGCACGCCATGGTGACCGCACCGTGGCGAGCAACCGGCGCGCCCGTCACGACTACGACATCCTCGACACGTACGAGTGCGGGATCGTCCTCCACGGCAGCGAGGTGAAGTCCTTGCGGGACGGCAAGGCCCAGCTGGCGGACGCCTACGCCCGCGTCGACGATGGCGAGCTGTGGATGTTCGGGGTCCACATCCCACCCTGGCAGTACGCCACCGGCTTCGGTGTCCGCGATCCCGACCGCAAGCGCAAGCTCCTCCTCCATCGCAAGGAGATCGACGAGCTGATGGGTCGCAGCCAGCAGCAGGCGTTGACCATGGTCCCGCTCTCCTTGTACTTCAAGGAGGGTCGGGCCAAGGTGCAACTGGCGCTGGCCAAGGGCCGCAAGCTCCACGACAAGCGCCAGGCCATCCTGTCCCGGGAGGCCGATCGGGAGGCGGCGCGGGCGGCCCGCAATGCCGAGCGTTGGGGGGCTGCCGGCTGATCCCGGGTAGAGTGGCGGTGTCGTCCGACCAGGGCGACCGAGCGGTCGGCGACACCCGAACGTTCGCCGGCAACAACACGGGGGTGAATGGTCTCGACTCCGGTAGTCGAGGTAGGAGAAGCGAGCCGTGGTCTCCGGAGCCACGTTAAAGAGCCGGAACCAAAAACAAACGCCGAGCCTCAGCTCGCGATCGCTGCTTAGTAGGTAGCGACGTCCGCCCAGCCTCAGCCCTACGGGTTGGTGAACGGGCGTCATGAAGTAGGGCTCACCTGACGGTTGCTCCGACCGGCCGCCAGGGACATCTCGTCGGATACGGGGCGCCGAAATCGCCGGCAGCAGCGGTGCCCCCGACAATCTCCTGCCGGCTGCGCTCGGAGAAGGCCTACTGAGAAGCTGGAGGACGCGGGTTCGATTCCCGCCACCTCCAAGGATGCTCAGGCGGAAGCGTGAGCATCGTTGGAGGTGCGCCAGGCCCCACATAACGGTCGTAGATCGCTCGCGCCCACGCGACGGCGTCGCTCACCCGAATGCCCGACGGCTGGGGACGGGTCCACAGCTCGAGGTTCACTTGCCGGTTGTCGTCCCGCACGCCGTTGAGGTGGTGGACAGACTCGCCGTCGACGAGGTGCCGGCCGAGGACTTCTTCGGCCACGAGGATGTGCTCGAACACGTACGGGCTCCGCCCCGCACGGGGGTGCCCGGGCGCGCGAACCATGACGTAGCCAGCCTTGTGCCTGGTGCGACCACCTTTCCAGTTGCTGTTCGCCTCGGCGGCCTCGTCGCGGCACGCTGCGCACGTCGCGGACTTCGCCTGCTTTGCTCGGCCGCAAGCGCACGTGCCCTTCGCCCGGCATGCCGGACATCGAAGGTGGCGGCTCGTCGGTTCGTACTCTCGACCGCATGTCACGCAAGTTCGGACCCGCACAAGAGGCACCGTAGGCGGAGGGTGTGCCTCTCACGGCGACCCCGGATTCATGGGAGGACGCTGAGCACTGCTGCCCAATCCAGCGGTCACCCGATCCCAGTCCCGTCCGCCAGGCTTGCTCCGGCCAGGCTCCAGCTCGAGCAGATGCCTGTGCTGACAGAGCTCCTCAGCGTAGTTCGAATAACGACAACTCAGGTCCACGGATGCTCAGGCGGAAGCGTGAGCATCGTTGGAGGTGCGCCAGGCCCCACATAACGGTCGTAGATCGCTCGCGCCCACGCGACGGCGTCGCTCACCCGAATGCCCGATGGTTGGAGGCGGGTCCAGAGAGCCCTGGACGTCGTCGAGCGGCTCGCCGCCGACCTGGGAGCTCGGGTGGTGAATATCCCGTCAGACGGGGACGGTATGCCGCCGCACATGGTCGAGCACGGCCCGGGTGCCGTTGATCAGCTCGGTCGCCGGTCGCCAGCCGAGGTGGACGGCCGCCCGGGTGGCATCGAGTGCGCTTCGCTGCAGCTCGCCGGGCCGTGGCGGGACGTGCTGGGCCGCCGAATCGGCCCCGGCCGACGTCGCCATCACCCGGTACAGCTCGTTGACCGACGTCTCCCGGCCCGTCCCGACGTTGCAGATCAGCCCACCACCGCGGCTGGCGGCCCGGACGAAGGCGTCCACCACGTCGTCCACGTAGACGTAGTCCCTCGTCTGCTCGCCGTTGCCGTAGATGGTGACGGGCTCGCCGGCGACCAGGCGCTGGGCGAAGATCGCCACCACGCCCGCTTCGCCGTGAGGGTCCTGCCGCGGCCCGTAGACATTGGCCAGCGCCAGGGCACAGAACTCGAGTGAGTGCAGCTCCCGGTAGGCGACCAGGTAGTCGAGGACCGCCTTCTTCGCCACCCCGTAGGGCGAGAGAGGACGGTGCGGGTGCGACTCACCGACCGGCAGGTCCTCGCCGGTCGTCTCACCGTAGAGGGTGCCGCCGCTCCCGGCGAAGACGACACGAGAGGACCCGGCGGCCCTCGCTCCCTCCAGCACCCTGAGGCTGCCGAGCACGTTGACGTCGGCGTCGAAGACCGGTTGTTCGACCGACACCCGGACGTCGATCTGCGCCGCCAGGTGGAAGACGACCTCCGGACGGCGATCGACGATCAGGTCCACCATCTCGGCGTCCCGCACGTCCCGCTCGTGCACGGTGAGCCGTGCTCCCCCGGCCGACCGGGCCCCGGCCAGGTTGTCCGGGGAGCCCGACGACAGGTCGTCGACGACGTCCACCTCGTGCCTCTCGGCCAGCAGCCGGTCGACCAACGTCGACCCGATGAACCCTGCTCCTCCCGTGACCATCGCCCGCATTGGCGGCGTCTCCTTTTCCTCTATACCAGGCGCCTGTCGCGTCAACCGAGCGGCAATACGACGATCCACGCCGACGCGCTGTTGCCATACCCCGGTTGACGCTCGGCCATCACCTCGGCATGGCGTCAAGTTCTCGCAGGGACATGGTCGATAAACTCATACAGCCCAGCATCTCGGATCCCCGCCTCCCCAGGAGAAGTACGTGGTTCGCGCTTCATTGCCATTTGCCGTTCGCATCGTCGCACTGACGAGCATCCTGGTGGGCGTCGTAACGATCCTTCCAGCGGCGCACGCCGGGAGCGCCGGGAGCGCACAGCAGCACGTCAGTTCTCCCGCCGCCCGGTCCTGGCGCCTGGCCGCCGACACGTCTCCGGCAGCGACATCGGCCAGCTCGTGCACGGAGCGGTCCCTGATGCCGGCCTACTTCTACCCGGGCGGCCCTCTAGCCAACCAGTGGACCACCGCCCTCGCCAGCACGACGGCGAGCTCGACCATCATCGTGAACCCCAGCAACGGTCCGGGCACCACCTACGACCCGAATTACGGCGCCGCGGTGGCAAGTGCCCGGGCCAAGGGCGCCGATCTCCTCGCCTACATCGACACCAAGTTCACGTCGGTCGACTTGACACAGCTCCAGGCGGAGGTGGACGACTACCGCACGTGGTACGGCATCGACAACGTCTTCTTCGACGACGTCTCGAGCGACCCCGCCCACGTGGACTACTACCGGATGGCGAGCCAGATGGTCCGGTCCGGCGACGCCGGCGCATCGATCATGCTCAACCCCGGCGACTACCCGAGCTCACAGTACGCGACCCTGGGTGACACCCTCGTGGTGTTCGAAGGGACCTACCAGGAGCTCCAGGCGAAGAACCCACCAGCCTGGTTGCAGGACTACCCGAGCTCCATGTTCGCCACGCTGGTCAACGACGTCCCCAGGTCGGACATGGTCACCGCGCTCGCCCTCGCCGCCGCCGACCACGCCCAATACGTCTACGCGTCACCGCAGACCGTGAGCACCAAACTGTACGAACAGGTCCCGATCTACTGGACGGCCGAGCTCGCCGCAGTCGGCGCGACGTGCCCGGGCGCATCCACCGACCAGGGCGGCCACCCGCTCGCCGCGCCGATCGTCGGCATCGCCCCCACCCCCTCGGGCCACGGGTACTGGGAGGTAGCTGCCGACGGCGGGGTGTTCAGCTACGGCGACGCCACGTTCGAGGGGTCGATGGGCGGCCACCCGCTCGCCGCGCCGATCGTCGGCATCGCCCCCACCCCCTCGGGCCACGGGTACTGGGAGGTAGCTGCCGACGGCGGGGTGTTCAGCTACGGCGACGCCACGTTCGAG
>JBOGGF010000382.1:0-7518 GCA_050743965.1 Acidimicrobiales bacterium | reverse complement strand
GGCCACGGCCCGTGGCCGATCGAGGCGGTGCGGCTCGACGTCGACCGCCAGGGCTGGGCCGAGACTGTGCTGGCGGTGCTCGAACGGTGCCGGGCGCTCGTCGTCGGCCCGGGGCTGGGGCGGGACGAGACCACCCAGGCCGAGGTGCGCCGGGTCGTGTCCCGGTCCCCCGTTCCCGTGGTGGTCGACGCCGACGGCCTCTTCGCCCTGGGCGACGACCCCGGTCCGGTGGTGGCCGGCGACCGCCCGGTGGTGCTGACCCCCCACGACGGCGAGTACGCCCGGCTGGCGGGCGACGACGCCGGGACCGACCGCATCGACGCCGCTCGTCGCCTGGCCGTGCGCGCCGGCGCCGTGGTGCTGCTGAAGGGCTCTCTCACTACCGTGGCGGCGCCCGGAGGCCGGGTGCTGCTGGCGGCCGTCGGCACGGCCCGGCTGGCCACCGCCGGGACCGGCGATGTGCTGTCCGGGGTGATCGGCGCCTTCCTCGCCCGGGGGATGGCGCCGCTCGATGCGGCGGCGCTCGCCGCCCACGTCCACGGCCGGGCCGCCGGGCAGGGACCGGCCGAGGGCCTGGTCGCCGGGGACGTGCCCCCCCTCGTGAGCGCTTGCCTGTCGGAGCTGGCCGGTGATTGAGGCACGCAGCCGGCCGGCGTGGGCCGAGGTCGACCTGGGGGCGATCCGCCACAATACCTCACTCCTGCGGCGCCGGGCGGCGCCGGCGGCGCTGTGCGCGGTGGTGAAGGCCGACGGCTATGGCCACGGGGCGGCGCCGGTCGCCCGGGCGGCCATCGAGGGCGGTGCCGCCGGCCTGGCCGTGGCGACGGTCGAGGAGGGGATCGAGCTGCGCGAGGCCCGCATCACCCAGCCGGTCCTGCTCCTGTCCGAGCCGCCGGCGGACGCTTGCGACGACGTGGTGGCCGGCGGGCTGACGCCGACGCTGTGCACCGAGGAGGCGGTGGCCCGTATGGCGGCCTCGGCCCGGCGCCTCGGGACCCGCCTCGCCGTCCACGTGAAGGTGGACACCGGCATGCACCGCATCGGTGCCGACCCGGCGGCGACGCCGGCTCTGGTGGCGGCGGTCGAAGCCGAGGCATCGCTGCGGCTGGAGGGGCTGTGGACCCACCTGGCGGTGGCGGACGGGACGGGCGAGGAGGACCGGCGGTACACGGAGGAGCAGCTGGCACGCTTCGACGGGGTGGTCGCTGCCCTTCCCGGTGCGCCTCGCGTCCTCCACGCCGCCAATTCGGCCGCCACCCTGGTGTGGCCGGCCGCCCGGTACGACATGGTGCGCTGCGGGATCGCCCTCTACGGTGTGCCGCCGGCCCCGGGTGGCCAGCGCCTGCGTCCCGCCCTGTCGCTGCGGGCACGGGTGGTCGCCGTCCGCGAGCTGGCGGCCGGCGAGCGGCCATCCTACGGCCGGCTGCGGCCGCTCGCCGAGCGGTCGGTGGTCGCCACCGTGCCTCTCGGGTACGCCGACGGTGTGCCGAGGCGGCTGTTCACCGCCGGCTTCACCGCCCTCGTCGGCGGCCGGCGACGGCCCCTGGCGGGGATGGTCACCATGGACCAGGTCATGATCGACTGCGGCCGGGGAGCCGCCGTGGCGCCGGGGGACGAGGTGACGCTGCTCGGGCGCCAGGGTGACGAGGAGGTCACGGCCACCGAGTGGGCCGGCCTCCTCGGCACCATCGGGTACGAGGTGCTGACCGGGATCGGCCCGCGCGTGCCGCGCGTCTACACCGGTGAGACCGGCGCGCATTGGCGGTCGTGGCTGGCCAAGGGCGGCGCCCAGTGATGAGCCGTTCCCGCGTGGCGGTCGTGGCCGGGATGGCCGGCGCCCTCGGGGTCGGCTACGCCGTCGAGCGGGCCGGGGTCCGGCGATGGCGGGTCGACGGGGAAGCGCTGGCGGCGAGTGGGCGCACGCTGCCGGCCGACCTGCGGCACCACTTCGTCCCGATGTCCGACGGGGGGCGGCTGCACGCGGTCGAGCTCGGCGTGGGGCCACCGGTCGTGCTCGTCCCCGGGATCTCGCTCACCCTCGCCACCTGGGCGCCGCAGCTGCGCCAGCTGTCCGGACGGCGCCGGGTGATCGCCGTCAGCCTGCGGGGCCACGGCCAATCGGTCGCCGGGGACGGCGGCTACGGCCTCGAGCGGATGGCCGACGACCTGCTGGAGCTGCTGGGCGCCCTCGACCTCGACGACGCCGTGCTGTGCGGCCACTCGATGGGGGGGATGGTCAGCCAGCTGCTCGCGGTGCGGCACCCGGCCGAGATGCGGCACCACGTGGCGCGCCTCGTGCTGGCGGCCACCAGCCCGGGGCCGGTCGCCTACGGGCCCTTCGTCGCCGCGCTCCAGGTCGGCGCCTCGGGGGCGCTGCGGCGGGCCGAGCGGCGCGGGGCCGGGCTCTTCCCGGGGAACGACCTCGGGGTGTGGATCACCCGCTTCGGCCTCGGCTCGCGGCCGGCGCCGGCGGACATCGAGCTCACCCGCTCGATGATCGACGCCATGTCGCCAGCGGCCCTGGGGGCGATGGTGCAGCCGCTCCTCGGCTTCGACGTCCGCGACCGCCTCGGCGCCGTCGACCTGCCGACCCGGGTCGTCGTGGGAACGCGCGACCTGCTCACCCCGCCGCGCACAGCGCGGGCCATCGTGGCCCGCCTGCACGGGGCGGGCCTGACCGTGCTGCCGGGGTGCGGGCACATGATGATGCTGGAACGGGCCGACGAGCTGTGCGACCTGCTGACGTGAGCGCCGGCGCCGGCACCCTCGACGACCTGCGCCGGGTCGCCCACGACTGCACCCGGTGCCCGCTGTCGGCCACCCGGACCCAGGTCGTGTTCGGCGTCGGCGACCCGTCGGCGGATCTCATGTTGGTCGGGGAGGGCCCGGGTCGGGACGAGGACCTCGCCGGCGAGCCCTTCGTCGGGCGCTCGGGCAAGCTCCTCGACCGCCTCATGGCCGAAGAGCTCGGGATCGACCGCCGCAGCTGCTACATCGCCAACGTGGTGAAGTGCCGCCCCCCGCAGAACCGGGAACCGCGCCCCGACGAGATGGACGCCTGCCGGGAGTACCTGGACCGCCAGATCGAGCTCGTCGCCCCGCGCGTGATCGTGACGCTGGGCAACGTCGCCACCCGGGCGCTGCTCGCCACGAGCGACGGGATCCGCCGGGTGCGGGGCCGGGCGTACCCGTTCGGCCCCGCTCAGCTGGTGCCGACCTACCACCCGGCCGCCGCACTGCGCTCCGGGGGCGAGGTGGTGGCCGAGATGCGGGCCGACCTCGTCCGGGCCAAGCGCCTGCTCGGGTGATGGCGACGGCGACCGTCATCACCGCCTCGGCCGAGGCCACCCGGGAGGTGGCGGGCTGCCTGGCCGGCGCCGCCCGCCGGGGGGACGTCATCCTGCTGGCCGGCGGGCTCGGAGCCGGCAAGACCACCTTCGCCCAGGGCTTCGCCCGGGCCCTCGGGGTCGAGGGACCGGTCACCAGCCCGACCTTCACCCTGGTGCGCCAGTACCCGTGCGCCCTCGGCCAGCTCTTCCATGCCGACGTCTACCGGCTCGAGCAGCTGGCCGAGGTGGCGGACCTCGGGCTGGGCGAGCTGGTGGAGGATGGCGGTATGGCACTGGTCGAGTGGGGCGACGTGGCGGCGCCCGTGCTGGGGCCGGTCAGCTGCACCGTTCGGATCGAGCGGCCGCTCGCCGCGCAGCCCTCTTGCGCCGATGACCTGGCCGGCCGTCGCTCCCGCGCCGACGACTCCCCCCGCGCCGACGACTCCTCCGGCGCCGACGATCGCCGCACCCTGACGGTCGTCGGCGACGAGCGCTTCGCCGCGGTGCTGCCGTGACCCTCCTCGCCATCGAGACGGCGGCCGAGCTGGTCGGGGTGGCCATCGCCGACGGGGACGGCCCCCGGGCCGGCGTCTGGGTCCGCAGCGGCCGCCGACACGCCGAGTCCCTGGCCCCCGCCATCGCCCACGTCATCGAGCAGACCGGCACCTCCCTGGCCGAGGTCGAGACGGTGGCCGTCGACGTCGGCCCCGGCCTCTACACCGGCCTGCGGGTGGGGGTGGCCACCGCCCAGGGCCTGGCCCAGGGTCTGGGGATCGGCGTGCTCTGTGTCACGAGCGTGGCCGTCCTGGCCCACGCCGCCTACGAGGGCGGCTGGCCCGGGGCGGTGGCGACGGTGGTCGACGCCCGCCGGGGCGAGGTGTTCGCCGCCGTGTACCGGGGGGCGGGCAACGAGTCCCATCCTCCGGTCCGCTGCGCCCCCGACGCCCTCGGGGACCTGCTCTGGTCGGTGGCGGCCGACACCGGCGGCCCCGTACTGGTGGTGGGCAACGGCACCACCCGCTACGCCGATGCCCTCCGCCCGGTGGCCGGCGCCGGTGCCGCCGTGGTGGGTGGCCCCGCCCTCGCCGACCCGTCGCCCGCGGCGCTTGTGGCGCTGGCGGCCGGTAGGCTCGCGGCCGGCCAGGTGCCGGTGCCCCCCGGTGATGTCCGCCCGGTGTACCTGCGGGAGCCCGACGCCCGAATCAACTGGCCACAGCGGTGATCGCCGTGATCGAGCTGGTGCCCATGCGACGCCGGGATCTCCGAAAGGTCATGGCGATCGAGGAGCAGGTCTTCCCCGAGCCGTGGAGCCATGCCATCTTCGCCTCGGAGCTGTCGCTGCGCCGGGGCCGCGCCTACCGGGTGGCCCGCCTGGGCCGGGAGATGGTCGGCTACCTGGGGATGATGTTCCAGGACGAGGAGGCGCACGTGACGACGGTGGCGGTCGAACCGGCCCATCAGGGCACGGGGATCGGGACCGAGCTCATGCTTGGTGCGGCCCGCATCGCCGTCGAGGAGGGCGGCCGGCACATCTCCCTCGAGGTGGCGGTCGGCAACATCCGGGCCCAGGCGCTGTACCGCCGGTTCGGGTTCGTGCCCGTCGGCGTGCGAAAGGGCTACTACCAGGCCACCGGCGAGGATGCTTACGTCATGTGGGCCTACGACGTCGACCGCCAGCCCTACGCCGAGCGCCTGGCCCGGATCGAGGCGACCGTCCGGTGATCGTGCTCGGCATCGAGACGTCCTGCGATGAGACGGCGGCGTCGGTCGTGGCCGACGGGACCGCCGTGCGGTCCTCGGTCGTGTCGAGCCAGATCGACCTCCACGCCAGGTACGGCGGGGTGGTGCCCGAGGTGGCGAGCCGCGCCCACATCGAGCTGCTCACGCCGGTGGTCGACGAGTCCCTGGCCCGGGCCGGGGTGGCGCGACCCGACGCCGTGGCGGCGACCTACGGGCCAGGGCTGGTGGGCTCGCTGCTCGTCGGCTTGAGCGCCGCCAAGGCTCTCGCAATGAGCTGGGACGTCCCCTTCGTCGGCGTGAACCACCTGGAGGGCCACCTCTTCGCCCCCCTGATCGAGGAGGGTGACCTCGGCTGGCCGCTGGTGGTCCTCCTCGTCTCCGGCGGGCACACCCTGCTGGTCGAGATGCGCGGCCCCGGGCGCTACCGGCTGCTCGGCCAGACGATCGACGACGCCGCCGGCGAGGCCTTCGACAAGGTCGCCCGGTACCTGGGCCTCGGGTACCCGGGCGGCCCGGCCGTCGACCGGATCGCGTCCGAGGGCGACCCGGCGGCGTTCGCCTTCCCCCGGGCCCTGCGGGGCGAGCGCTTCGACTTCTCCTTCTCCGGGCTCAAGACGGCGGTGGTGCGGGCGGTGGAGCGGCGGCCCGACGCCCCGACGGCCGACGTGGCGGCCTCCTTCCAGGAGGCCGTGGTCGACGTGCTGGTGACCAAGGCGGCCCGGGCGGTGGCGGCGGTCGGCGCCCGGGGGCTGTGCCTGGGCGGCGGCGTCGCGGCCAACTCCCTCCTGCGCCGCCGGGCCAAGGGGGCTGTCGACGTGCCGACCTACGTGCCCAGCCTGGCCATGTGCACCGACAACGCCGCCATGGTGGCCGCCGCCGGATCGTTCCGGCTGGCCCGCGATGGTCCGAGCCCGTGGTCGCTGGCGGCGGAACCCAACCTCTCCTTGGACTTCATCCCGTGAGCCCCGTGAGCCCCGTGAGCCCCGTGAGCGGCGCCTACGACCTCTCCCGGAAGGAGCTGTCGGCCCTGCTCGCCGGCGAGCCGGCCTACCGGTCCCGCCAGGTGTGGGACGGCCTCCACCGCCGGGCCCTGCGTCCGGCCGAGATGACCGACCTCCCCGCCGCCCTGCGGGACCGCCTGGAGGTGGCGCTCCCCGCCGCGCTGGCTCCGGCCGGCCGCCGCCTCGCCGACGGCGGCGAGACGGTCAAGTGGCTGTGGTCCTTGGCCGACGGCAGCCGGGTCGAGACGGTCCTCATGGCCTACCCCGGCCGGGTGACGGTCTGCGTGTCGACCCAGGCCGGCTGCGCCATGGGGTGCACGTTCTGCGCCACCGGGCAGAGCGGCTTCCGCCGCCACCTGCGCGCCGGCGAGATCGTCGAGCAGGTCGTGGCGGCGATCCGCGCCGCGAAGCCACGGCGCCTGTCCCACGTGGTCTTCATGGGGATGGGGGAGCCGCTGGCCAACTACGACCGGACGTGGGCGGCGGTGGAGCGGATCCACGGCGACCTCGGGCTGTCGGCCCGCCACCTGACCCTGTCGACGGTGGGCATCGTCCCGGGCATCCGCCGGCTGGCCGCCGAGGCGCTGCCGGTGAACCTGGCGGTGTCGCTCCACGCCGCGAACGACGCCCTCCGCGACCGCCTGGTGCCGGTCAACCGCCGGTACCCGCTGGCCGACCTGTCGGCGGCCTGCGCCGGATACGTCGCGGCTTCCGGTCGCCGCCTGTCGCTCGAGTGGGCGCTGATCGATGGGGTGAACGACCGGGCCGCCGACGCGGCCGAGCTGGCGGCGTTCGCCCTGCCGCTCCGGGCCCACGTCAACGTGATCCCGCTCAACCCAACCCCGGGATATCCCGTCCGGGGCACGCCGGCCGAGCGGGTCGGCGAGTTCTGCCGGGCCCTCGGCGCCTCGGGGGTCAACGTCACCGTGCGGGCCACCCGGGGCCAGGAGATCGACGCCGCCTGCGGGCAGTTGGCGGCGGTCGGCGAACCGGTTGCCGGCGACCGGGGCGTCCGCTACATTGGCACTCGCAAGGTTCGAGTGCTAACGAATGCCAAGGAGGCCCGCTCCCATGAAGCTCCACCCCCTCGATGACCGGATCGTCGTCCGGCCCGGAGAGTCCGAGGAGACCACGGCGTCCGGCCTGGTGATCCCGGACACCGCCAAGGAGAAGCCCCAGCAAGGGGAGGTCCTGGCGGTCGGTCCGGGGCGGCGTGCGGAGAACACCGGCGAGATCGTCCCGCTCGACGTGGCAGTCGGTGACACCGTCGTGTACTCGAAGTACGGCGGCACCGAGATCACGGTCGACGGCGAAGACCTGTTGATCCTCAGCTCGCGCGACGTGCTCGCCAAGCAGACGAGCGCCAAGAAGAAGTAACCCGGGAGCGCGCTGCGCTGCCGCGATCAGCAATCCGACAACTGCGTGAGTCCGGTCACCCGGTGCTCACG
>JBOGGF010000381.1:0-4954 GCA_050743965.1 Acidimicrobiales bacterium | reverse complement strand
CCGCCGTGCCCCGAGCCATTGGAGCCGCCGCCGCCCGATGAACACCCATTGCCGCCGCCGCCGTGCCCAACTGTGTGCTGCGTTGCGCCCCCGCCACCGCCCCCGCCTGCCTGGCAGACGGAGTTCTGCCCGCCGCGTGTGCCGCCGGAGCCTGTCCTGCCCCCGCTGCCGCCGTTGGCCGGTGTCACTCCGGAGCCCCACCCGCTGGCCCCGCCGCCGGCTCCGGCGACGGCGACCGCCGGTGTGCTGACGGGGATCCTGAAGTTGGTCCCCGGGACTGGGACTGTGAGCGTCACCGGGACCGTGATGCCGGTCCAGCCACCTCCACCGGCACCCCCCTGGTGTCCGCTGGCCCCGTTGCCGCCTCCCGGCGCTCCGCCTGTCGCCCCTGTCGTGGTCTTGGTTGTCTTCGGGTGCCCGTTCGCCCCCGCGACGATGTCGAGCTTCCGATCCCAAGGGGCGCTCCCGTACTGCGCCACCGTCGCCGCCACCGCTGTGAGATCGACCGTGCCCTTCACGTCGCCGCCGTCGCCGCCGTGGGAGCCGTAGTCGCCACCCCCGATGGCGCCGCGCAGTGTCACCTTGACGGTCTTCACCCCTGCCGGGATCGTCAGGTTGGCCGTCTTGTCGCTGAGCCGTGTGCTTGTCGTTGTGTACACGCACGTGACGGTGCTCGTTTTGCTTGTCACGGTGCACCCTGCCGGGAGGGCTGTCGACGCCGAAGCCAGCGCCGTGTGGCGGATGGCGTGTGGGCGTGCAGGAGGCGTGGGCTGCCCGGCCGGGGCCGACAGCACGGCCGGGACGACGAGCGCCGCGACCACGGCCGCGCACAGGCCGGTGATGCCCACGCCGGGGGTGGCGTGCAGTACGACGCGTGCCGCTCCGCGGCACCGCTCGCGCCAGCTGGACAAACCCCTCCGCTCCTCCTGCTGGGCCGTTACCCGCGGCCCGTGCCTCTCCCGCCCGTGTGCCCCATGGTCGAAAAGCCCGGCGGCAGTGAAGCCGGAGCCGGACACGGCACGAGTGGTCGCCGAAGCATAGGCACTGCGAGATTCGCTCGCAAGTACCGTGTGACGTGCCCGTATGGACGAGCCCGTGGGCCCCGCGGCTACACCTGGACCAGCTCGATGAGGGTGCCGAAGCTGGCCCTGGGGTGCACGAAGGCCACCGTCGTGCCGCGCGAACCGGGCCGAGGTGCCTCGTCGATCAGCCGGCCGCCGTGGTCCCTCACTGCCTGCATGGCCACCGCACAGTCGGTCACCCGGTAGCCGACATGGTGCAGGCCCTCACCCCTCGACGCCAGGTACCTGGCCACTGGGGAGTCGTCACGGCTCGGGGTGAGCAGCTGGACGTAGGAGCCGGCGACCTTCAAGAGGGCCTCCTCCACGCCGTCGCTCTCGACCCGCTCGCGGTGGTCGACGGTGGCGCCGAAGACCTCGCCGTACCACCCGATGGCCGCCTCGAGGTCGTGGACGGCGATGGCGACGTGGTCGATCTCGGTGAGCAGCCCGGCCGGCACGGCACCGCCGGCGTGGGCCCCCGCGCCGACGTCCGGTGCGCCGGCGGGGACCTTCGGAGGACCCTCGGCCCCGCTCACGCCCCGTGCCGCCGGAACAGGGTGATGCGGTCCTCGCCCACCTTGGCGCGCAGCTCGGGGTCGTCGATGCCGAGCCCGTCCGACGGCGCCAGGCAGCGCACGCCGATCTTGCCCTCGTGGAGGTTGTGGTGGACCTGGTACGCCGCCTCCCCCACCTCCTCGAGGGGATAGACCACCGAGAGCGGCGGGAGGATCTGCCCCTCGCACACCAGCCGGTTGGCATCCCACGCCTCCCGGTAGTTGGCGAAGTGCGACCCCTTGATCGTCTTGAGCTTCATCCACAGGTGGCGATTGTCGTACTCGATCATGTAGCCCGACGTGGCGGCGCAGGTCACCACCGTGCCGGCCCGCTTGCAGGCGAAGACCGACGCCCCCATCGTCTGGCGGCCCGGGTGCTCGAAGACGATGTCGGGGTCCTCCCCCACAAGCGCCCGGATGTCCTTGCCGAACCGGCGCCACTCCGCCTCGTCCTGGGTGTGCTCGTCCTTCCAGAAGCGGTAGCCGGCGGCCTTCCGGTCGATGACCGCCTCCACGCCGAGGTCGTGGAGGAGGTCGACCTTCTCCGGCGAGGACACGACGCCGATCGGCACCCCGCCGGCGTTGCGCACGTACTGCACGGCGAAGCTGCCGAGACCCCCGGTCGCCCCCCACACGAGCACCCGGTCGCCCTGGGTGACTGGCGCGCCGTTGTGCGACACCAGCATGCGGTAGGCGGTGGAGTTGCACAGGGCATTCACCGCCGCCTCCTCCCACGACAGGTGGGGCGGCTTGGGCATGAGCTGGTTGGCCTTGACCACCGTGATGTCGGCCAGGCCGCCGAAGTTGGTCTCGAAGCCCCAGATCCGCTGGTTGTTGGCGAGCATCGAGTCGTCGTGGGCCGACGGGTCCTGGTCGTCGACGTGGTTGCAGTGGACGGTCACCCGGTCACCGGGCTGCCAGTTGCGCACCAGGGACCCGGTGCGAAGGACCACCCCGGCCGCGTCCGAGCCGACGACGTGGTGGTCGAGGGAGTGGCGGGCTCCCCACGGCCCCTCCCGACCCAGTCGGTCGAGGAACCCGAACGTGGGCAGTGGCTCGAAGATCGAGGTCCACACCGTGTTGAAGTTGATGGCCGAGGCCATCACCGCCACGTAGGCCTCGTCGGGGGCCACCTCGGGAAGGGGAACCTCGCCCACGTGGAGCGACTTGCGGGGGTCCTTGTCGGACGAGGCGACCCCTTCGAACATGCCGGCCTCGTCGCGCTGGACGTACGCGGCCCGGTAGCTCTCGGGCAGGGGGATGCCGGCCAGCTCGTCGCCCCCGGCTCCGGCCACCACGGCGTCGAGGAGCTCGCTCATGGGCACCGACGATAGTGGACCACTTAGAATGGCAGCCCAGCCGGCTCGCCCGGCGATCGCCCAGCGCACCGGCGGTGACCGCCGCCGCCGGTGCCCACACCCGGAGGTAGCCATGCCTGGTTCGGTCATCGTCGCAGGAGCTCGCACGCCGATCGGGAAGCTGTCCGGAGCCTTCGCCTCGTTCTCGGCCATGGACCTCGGCGGGTTCGCCATCGCCGCCGCCCTCGAGCGGGCCGGGCTGACCCCCGACCAGGTCGACTACGTGCTCATGGGGCAGGTGATCCAGGCCGGGCAGGGCCAGATCACCGCCCGCCAGGCGGCGGCGAAGGCGGGCGTGCCGATGACCGTGCCCGCCACCACGGTCAACAAGGTCTGCCTGTCGGGGCTGAACACCATCTACCTCGCCGACCAGATGATCGCCGCCGGCGACGCCGACATCGTCGTGGCCGGCGGCATGGAGTCCATGACCAGGGCTCCTCACCTGCTCCCGGCGGCACGCGCCGGCATCCGCATCGGTGACGCCACCCTCGTCGACTCGATGATGCACGACGGGCTCACCTGCGCCTTCGACGAGTGCGCCATGGGCCTGGCCACCGAGCGGTACAACCAGCAGGTCGGCATCACCCGTGAGCGCCAGGACGCCTTCGCCGCCGCCTCGCACGACAAGGCGGCCGCGGCCGCCAAGGAGGGTCGCTTCGCCGACGAGATCGTCCCGGTGCCGGTCCCCCAGCGCAAGGGCGACCCGCTCGTGGTGGACACCGACGAGGGCGTGCGGCCGGGGACCACGGCCGGGTCGCTCGGGGGCCTCCGGCCGGCCTTCGACAAGGCCGGCACCATCACCGCCGGCAATGCCTCCCAGATCTCCGACGGCGGTGCGGCGGTGATCGTGATGTCCCGGGCCAAGGCCGAGGAGCTCGGGGTCACCCCCCTCGGGGAGCTCATCAGCTACGGCCAGGTCGCCGGTCCCGACCCCTCGCTGCTCCTCCAGCCTTCCCGTGCCCTCTCCAAGGCGCTCGGGAAGGCGGGCAAGGACGTGGGCGACGTCGACCTCTTCGAGATCAACGAGGCGTTCGCTGCCGTCGGCCTGGCCTCGGCCGACGACCTGTCGATCCCCGAGGAGAAGGTCAACGTCAACGGCGGCGCCATCGCCCTCGGCCACCCGATCGGGATGTCGGGCGCACGCCTCGTGCTGCATCTGGCGCTGGAGCTCAAGCGCCGCGGCGGCGGTACGGGCGCGGCGGCGCTGTGCGGCGGCGGCGGTCAGGGCGATGCGCTGATCATCACCGTCCCCAAGGCGTAAGGCGGACACGCATGCCTTACGCAGCGCAGACGTCTAGGGGACGTCGCCCGAAAGTCCGCCCAGGGCGGTGTGGGTAGGGTCGGGAACCGTGACAGACGTTCCCGCACTCGTAGACCGCGCGCGTAAAGGCGACCCGCGCGCGGTCGCCCGCCTGATCTCCATGGTCGAAGACGGCTCGCCGGCGTTGCGCGAGGTGATGGCGACCCTCGCGCCGTACACCGGCGGCGCGTACATCGTCGGCCTGACGGGCTCGCCGGGCGTGGGCAAGTCGACCTCGACCAACGCGCTGGTCGCCGAGTACCGCGCGCGCGGCAAGCGCATCGGCGTCCTGGCGGTGGACCCGTCCTCGCCGTTCTCCGGCGGCGCGCTGCTCGGCGACCGGGTACGGATGCAGGACCACGCGACCGATCCCGAGGTGTTCATCCGCTCGATGGCCTCCCGCGGGCACCTCGGCGGCCTGGCGGCCACCACGCCGCAAGCGACGAGGGTGCTCGGCGCGGCCGGTTGCGACGTGATCCTGATCGAGACGGTCGGCGTCGGCCAGTCGGAGATCGAGGTCGCCGAGGCGGCGGACACCGCCGTCGTGCTGCTGGCGCCCGGCATGGGCGACGGAATCCAGGCGGCCAAGGCGGGCATCCTGGAGATCGGTGACGTGTTCGTGGTCAACAAGGCCGACCGCGACGGCGCCGACGCCACCGCGCGAGAGCTCAATCACATGCT
>JBOGGF010000380.1:0-8357 GCA_050743965.1 Acidimicrobiales bacterium | reverse complement strand
CCGGTGGCCACCGGCGAGCCCGCCTCCCCGACCGCGCCGGCCCCCGGGGCCATGGCCGGGCCGAGCTGAGGCCCGGGGCCGTGGCCGGCAACCCGCCGCCGCCGGTGCCGGCGCCCGCGCTCGGCTGGGGCGACCTGGCCGGCTCGACCGTCGGGCTGTGGGGGCTCGGCGTCGAGGGGCTGGCCAGCCTCCGCCGCCTGGAGGCGATGGGGGTGACGCCGGTGCTGGTGGACGACCGGGGTCCCTCGGACGCCACCGGCGACCACCCGGTGCTGTCTGCGTCGGGCGGCGGGCTCGACACGCTCGCCCGGTGCGAGGTGGTGGTCAAGTCTCCGGGGATAAGCCGCTACCGACCCGAGGTGGCCGCGCTGGCGGGTGCGGGGGTACAGGTGGCCGGTGGCCTCGGCCTGTGGTTGGAGGAGGCCGACCGGGACCGCGTGGTCTTGGTCACCGGCACCAAGGGCAAGAGCACCACCGCCGCCGTCGCCGGCCACCTCCTCGCCGGGCTCGGCCACCGGTGCCTGGTCGCCGGCAACTTCGGTCGCCCGCCGTGGGATCCCTCCGCCGACGCCTGCGCCGACTGGTGGGTGGTCGAGACGTCCAGCTTCCAGGCGACCGACCTGGCGGTGAGCCCGCCGGTGGTGGCGGTGACGTCGCTCGCCCCCGACCACCTCGACTGGCACGGCGGTGTCGCCGCGTACTTCCGGGACAAGCTGGCGCTGTGCACCCGACCTGGCGCCCGGACGACGGTGGCCGACGGGGCGAGCGCCGCGCTACGGGCCCGGCGACCACAGCTCGGGCCCGAAGTCCGCTGGGTGGAAGCCGGCGATCCCAAGCTCGACGGGCCGTGGGTGCCGGTCCTCGGGCTGCTGGGCGAGCACAACCGCCGCAACGCCCTCCTCGCCCGGGCCTGCCTCCTGGCCCTCGGCGTGGAGGGGGCGGCCGACGACGACGCGCTCCTCCGGGCGGCCCCGGGGCTCGGCCACCTCGACAGCCGGCTGGCGCCCCTTGGGACCGTCGACGGCGTGACGTTCGTCGACGACAGCCTCTCCACCAACGTGCTCCCGACCCTGGCCGCGCTGGACGCCTTCGCCGGGCGCCGGATCGCCGTCCTCGTCGGCGGGCACGACCGCGGCATCGACTACGCACCCCTGGGCGAGCGGCTGGCGTCTCGGCCCGAGCCAACGCTCGTGGTCACCCTGCCCGCCAGCGGGCCTCGGGTGCACGCCGCCGTCGACGCGGCGGCCGCCGCCCACGCTGCGGCGGGCGGTGCCGGGGTGCGCGGGGCCGGGGCAGGGGCCGGGGCAGTCGGCGGATCAGGCCGGACGGTGCCCGAGGTGGTCGACGCCACCGACCTCGCCGGGGCGACGGCGACGGCGTTCGAGTGGGCCCGGCCCGACGGGGTCGTGCTCCTGTCGCCGGCGGCGCCCAGCTTCGGGCAGTTCCGCGACTACCGGGACCGGGCGGCGGCGTTCGCCGAGGCGATGCGGGCGTGTGCCGGGCGGCAGGGAACCGCCGACGTGGGCCACCGCGTCACGGGCTCGGGAGCAGAACGTGGGGGTTCAGGATCGCGTCGGGGTCCAACGCCCGCTTGATCGCCCCGAAGGCGGCGAGCTCCGCCGGGCTGCGGTTCAGGTGCAACCACTGGGCCTTGGCCGTGCCGATGCCGTGCTCGGCGCTGATGCTCCCGCCCCGGGCCACGACCGCCTGGAGCACGGCGTCGTCGACCGTCTCGTCCTCGGGGTCCGGCCCGGTCACGTTGACGTGGACGTTGCCGTCGGCGACGTGGCCGTACAGCCACGTGCAGCTGCCCGGCACCGCCGCCTCGACCACCGCGGGGATGTCCTCGATGAAGCCGGCCAGCTCCCCCGCCGGCAGGGTCACGTCGAGCTTGTGCGGCGGCACGCCCACGGCGTTGACCGCCTCGGGCTGGGCCTCCCGGTAGCGCCACAGGGCCCGGGCACGCGGCGGCTCGGTCCCCACCGCGGCGTCGGCCAGCCCGTCGAGCGAGCCCACCGCCTCGACCAGCGCGGCCGCCGGGTCGGTCGGCCCCGACACCTCGAGCAGCAGGTACACGTCGTGCGGCTCGGGGAACGGTGCCGGTAGGTCGGCCGTCTCGCACACCAGCGCCATCCCGCCGCGCAGGAGGAGCTCGGCGGCCGACAGGTCCGGCATGCCCCGCCGGAGGTCGAGCGCCGTCGCCACGGCCCGCCCGGTGGCCCCGTCCCCGTCGAAGGCGAGCAGGGCCACGACCGAGGCCGGCGCCGGCGGCACCAGCCGCAGCCGCACCGCCGTCACCACGCCCAGGGTCCCCTCGCTGCCGCACAGCAGCGGCCCGAGGGCGTACCCCGTGTTGTCCTTGAGCAGCCCGCCCAGATGGGACACCACGTCGCCCGTGCCGAGCACCGCCTCGACCCCGAGCACCTGGGCCCGGGTGTCGCCGTAGCGCAGGAGCCGGAGCCCCCCGGCGTTGGTGGCCACGGTCCCCCCAACGGTGGCGCTGTCACGGCTCCCGAGGTCGACCCCGTAGGCCCATCCCGCTGCGGCGGCAGCCGAGCGCACGTCGGCGATGGTCACCCCCGCCCCGGCCGTCACCTGTCCGGCCGGGCGGTCCACCTCCCCGACCGCGTCGAGGCGCCGGAGGCTCAGCACCACCTCGCCGTGCAGCGGGACCCCGCCGCCGACCAGGCCCGTGTTGCCGCCCTGGGGCACCAGGGCGGCCCCGTGACGCCGGCACGCCGCCACGACCTCGGCGACCTCGGCGACCGAACCAGGCCGCGCCACCGCCGGCGCCGCGCCCCCGAAACGCCCCGTCCAGTCGACGGCGTACCCGGCGACCACCTCGGGATCGGTGAGGACCTGGCCGGCGCCGACGACGTCGGTCAGCTCGTCGAGGAGGCGGGGATCGAGGGCGGCAGGCCGGACGGCATGGGTGGGCTGCGAAGTGGGCTGCGGTGGCACGGCCTTGCAGCGTACCTCCCGGTGTCTTGCCCGCCCGGTGACGCGCGGCGCGGGGCGACGCGGGGCGGCGGCAGGCGGTGGCAGGCGGTGCAGCACAGGGGTGACCGCCGCCGGTCGGGGCTTGACAACCGCCGCATCCGCAATCAGAGTGCAACCAGCATTTCCGACCCGCAACCGTCTGCATTGCCCGCAGCGCCCGATCTGCCAACCGTGACGATCAGGACAACCACCGTGCCGACGCTTCCCCGCCCCCGACGCCTCGCCTACAGCGACACGCTGGTCGCCCTGCTCGACGAGGCGAGCGGCGAGCGGCACCGGCTCGTCGCCACGACGCGGCTCTGGCCCAACGCCAGCCTGCTCGGGGTCGCGGCCGCTCATTGGTCGGCCCTGGCGTTCGGCCAGCTGGAGGGCGATCCGGTCGACGTCCTCGACATGCTGCGGGTGGCGGCCGGGGACGTCGACGGCGTGGATGAGGCCCCGCGTGCCGCTGCCCATCGGGCACTCGGGCGCGCCGAAGCCCTGCGCACGGGGCTCGCCCTGCTGCACGATGGCGCTGCCCTCGACGCCGGCGTTCTTGCCGCCGTGTCCGAGCGCCTGGGTGACGTGGAGGGCGGAGGTGACGGCAGCGACCGTGAGGATGGGCGTCGCGGTGGTGGGGGAACGGCATCGCGGACTGCCCGGCTGACCCGGGTCGCCCGCCTACTGGGTGACCGATCGCTCCCACTCCTGATCCGTGTCGCCCTGGCCCAACGGCACCTCGGGGCGGCCACTCGCCGGGCGGCACCCGACCGGCGAATCGGGCCACTCCTGCTACCCCTGACGGTGGCGGCCAGCGCCATGCCGAGGACGGCCGAGGTGCCGCTGACCGCTCTGGTGCCGGCCGGTGTGGTGCCGGCCGGAGTGGTGCCGACCGAGCCGGTCTGCCGGTTCCCGCTCTCCCTCGCCGCGCAGCACGACGACTACCGGACTGCGCTCGGCCACCCGTTCCCCGAGCCGTGGGTCCGCTTCTTCCTTGACGCCGTGCGCCGCCAGGCACTCGACGACGCCCGGTGGGCGTGGCGGGCTCGCCAGTGCCAGCTCGACCTGCTCGACGGGATGCTCCGGGACCGGGCGACCCCGACGGCGACGGCGACGGCCGAGCACCTGGTGGCCCAGCCCTATCTGTCGGCCGCGATCCTGGCGGCGAGCCTCGGCGTGAGCGGCCCCACCGCTCGTGCCGCCATCGACCACCTCGTCGCGCGTGGGCTGCTGGTCCCCACCTCGACCCGGCGAAGGGACCGCTACTACGTCGCACCGACAGTCCTCGCCGAGGTCTATGGACGGCCGCTCACCGGCGGCACCGGCGGCAGTGGCGGCACCGAGGACAGCGGCGCTTGAGCCGACGGCCGACGGCACCGGTCACGACGACGTGGTATGGACGTGGAGCCTGGGAGGGGACTCGAACCCCTGGCCTGCGCATTACGAATGCGCTGCTCTACCGACTGAGCTACCCAGGCATCGGCCCACCACGAGGACACCGGGACGCCGGGCACCGGGCGGGACGCACCATGCTAGGCGCGCCGCACCTCTTGCTCCACCGTCAGCCTCCGAGGCGGCCGAGCCGCACCAGCAGCGATTCGAGGAGCAGCGTCTCGTTCGGGTTCCGCCGGAGCGCGGCGGCGGTCTCGGTCACCAGGTCCACCGCCTCGCCGTACCCCCGGAGCTCGTCGGGGGCTCCCGACGCCGCCAGGTCGGCCATCCGCTGCCGGTAGGCCCGGGCGAGCATGCCGAGCCCGGCACGTAGCTCGTCGGCCCGCCACCGGCGCTCCTCCCGGTGCTGGCGGTCGGCCACCTCTTTGCTGCTGGGCACGCCTCGGTCCCCCAGGGTCTCGGCATCGGTCGCCAACGCCGCCAGCTCTTCGGCGTGACGGGCCCGCAGGGGACCGAGGGCCCCGTCGACGGCGGCCAGTAGCTCCCGGGCCAGTGCCCCGGCCGCCGCGCCGTGGCCGTCGAGCCCCGACGGCACGGTCCGCCACAGGGCCGAACGGTCGGCGAAGCCGGTGTCCTCGGCCAGGAGCCGCGCCCGATCGATATCGCCTCCCGCCCCCTCGGCGAGGAGCCGCGCCCGATCGGTTGTCGTGCCGCGGGCCACGAGCCAGGCGACCGCCGCGGCCTGGGGCACCGGGGGGAACGGCACCTCGACGCAGCGGCTGGCCACCGTGACCAACTCGGGCGGGAGGTCGTCGGCGAGCAGGACGAATACGGTCGACTGCGGGGGCTCCTCCACCGTCTTGAGCAGGGCCGGCGCCGATCGCGTCGCCAGGTGCACGTCGGTCACCACCAGCACCTGCCGGTCCGCCTCGAACGGCCGGCGCTGCGCCAGCCCCACCAGGCGGCGGGCATCGTCGACCCCGAGCGAGGCGCCGGTCCGCTCCACCACCACCAGGTCCGGGTGCGTGCCCGCGAGCGCCTGGCGGCAAACGTCGCACGCACCGCAGCCACCCGACGGGCAGAGGAGGGCGGCGGCGAACGCTCGGGCCGCTTCCCGGCTCCCGGTGCCCGGCGCCCCGCGGAAGAGGTAGGCGTGGACCGGATGCCGGGCGGCGGCGCGCAGGGCCGTCACGGCTGCCGGCTGGCCGACGACGCCGGCGAAGAGCGACGCCGCCGGACGGTCCTCATCCGCGGCGGTCATGGCCGCCCCAGCCGCGCGGCCACGGCCGACTCGACCGACTGCGCCACGGTGTGCACCGGACCGGTCCCGTCCACCACGACCCAGTGGCCGGGGTCGGCCCGGGCCAGCGCCACGTAGCCGTGCCGGACGCGTGCGTGGAACGCCGGATCGAGCGCCTCGAGCCGGTCCGGCCGCGCCCCAGCCAGGCGTTGGCGGGCCACATCGGGGTCCACGTCGACCAGCACCGACAGGTCGGGCTCGATGCCACCGGCGGCCCACCCGACCATCTCGCGCAACGGCTCGGCCGGCAGACCCCTGCCCCAGCCCTGGTAGGCGAGGGTCGAACCGGAGTACCGGTCGGTGACGACCCACCGGCCCGCGTCGATCGCCGGTCGCACCACCTCCTCGACGTGCTCGGCCCGGTCGGCCGCCATCAAGAGGGCTTCGGCCCGAGGCGACGGTGCGCCCCGCTCGGGATCCAGGAGGAGGAGGCGGAGAGCACGGCCGAGGGCCGTGGCACCGGGCTCGAAAGTGGCGAGCGCACCGAGAGCGTCAGCCAGGTGAGCCGCCTGGGTGCTCTTCCCGCATCCGTCGATGCCCTCGAGGGCGATGAGCCGGCCGCGGGGCGGCTCGGTCACTCCGGCTGCTGCGACGGCGAGCCGCCGTCGGCGCCGGCGGCGGCCTTCTTGGCGGCGGCCTTCTTGGTCGTCGCCTTCTTTTTGGTGGCGACCTTCTTCGTGGTGGTGGCCTTCTTGGCTGCGGTCCTCTTCCCTGCGCCGGCCTTGCGCCGGGTCGGCGGCCCGGCCGCCCGCCGGTCGGCGAGCAGCTCGGCCGCCCGTTCGATGGTGATGGTCGCCGGGTCGTCCCCCTTGCGCAGCGATGCGTTGGTCGTGCCGTCGGTGACGTAGGGTCCGAAGCGGCCCTCGCGCACGACCACCGGCAGGTTGGTGCCCGGGTCAGCGCCCAGCTCCTGCAGAGGCACCGCCGCGCCGCGGCCGCGCCGAGCCTTCGGCTGCTGGAAGACGGCCCGTGCCTCGTCCAGGGTGACGGTGAGCAGCTGCTCCTCGGTCGTCAGGCTCCGGGTGTCGGTGCCGCGCTTCAGGTAGGGGCCGAACCTGCCATTGTGGGCGGCGATCTCTTCGCCCGTCTCCGGGTCGGTCCCCACCACCCGGGGGATCCGCAGCAGCTCGAGCGCCTGCTCCAACGTGATCGTCTCGGGCGCCATGGCGGAGAAGAGCGACGCCGTGCGGGGCTTGGGGCCACCGTCGACCACCTCGCCCAACTGGACGTAGGGACCGTAACGCCCGGCCCGCACGCGAACGGTCTCGGCGCTCTCGGGGTCCGTGCCCAGGTCCCGGTCGTTGGACGGCGCCGCCAGCAGTGCCTCGGCCCGCTCGATGGTGAGCTCGTCGGGCGCGAGATCGTCGGGGATCGACGCCCGCTCCTCGCCGTGCTGGAGGTACGGCCCATACCGCCCTACCCGGACCACGACCGGCTGGCCGTCTGACCCGTCGCCGAGAGGGATCGAGTTGATCTCCCGTGCGTCGATGTCGCCGAGGTGGGTGGCGACCGCCTGCTTGAGGCCGAGGCGCCCGGTCGCCCCGTCGCCGCCGGAAGCGCCATCGCTGCCGGAGGGACCGCCGCCCGGTCCGGTGCCGTTGCCCCCGGGCGCTCTGCCCCCGGACGCCCCGTCGATGCGGGCCCCGGTGCCGTGGGCGGCGCCGTCCCGGCCGAAATAGAAGCGGGTGAGCCACGGCAGGGCCTCCTCCCGGCCGCTGGCGATCTCGTCGAGGTCGTCCTCCATCGAGGCGGTGAAGTTGTAGTCGACGAGGTCGCCAAAGTACCGCTCCAGCAGGCCGACCACGGCGAAGGCGGTGAAGCTGGGCACGAGAGCCGAGCCCTTCTTCCAGACGTAGCCGCGGTCGAGGATGGTGGCGATGACGCTGGCGTAGGTCGACGGCCGACCCACGCCGAGCTCTTCCATCGCCTTGACCAGCGAAGCCTCGGTGTAGCGAGCCGGCGGCTGGGTGGCGTGCGATCCGGGCTCGAGCACGAGTGCCTCGACACCGTCGCCCTCGGCCAGTGCCGGCAGCACGACCTCACGATCGGCCAGCTCGGCCTCGGGATCGTCCTCGCCCTCCACGTAGGCGCGGAGGAAGCCGGGAAAGGCGATGACACGGCCGCTGGCCGTCAGCTCCGCTTCAGCGCCCGCCAGGACGGCTGCGTCGGACGCCATCCGCCCGGCCAGGCGGACCTGGGCGCTGGTGCCGGTGGCGTCGGCCATCTGCGAGGCGATGGTCCGCTTCCAGATCAGCTCGTACAGGCGCAGCTCGTCACCGTTCAGCCCCCGCGCCGCCTGCTCGGGCGTGCGGAACGTCTCGCCGGCCGGGCGGATGGCCTCGTGGGCCTCCTGGGCGTTCTTCACCTTGCGCTCGTAGCGGCGGGGCGACTGCGGCACGTACCGCTCGCCGTAGAGCGAGGTGGCCTGGGACCGCGCCGCCTGGAGCGCCTCGTCCGAGAGCGTGGTCGAGTCGGTCCGCATGTAGGTGATCCAGCCCTGCTCGTAGAGGCGCTGGGCCACCTGCATGGCCCGCCGTGAGCTGAACCGGAGCTTGCGGCCGGCCTCCTGCTGGAGGGTGGACGTCATGAACGGTGGCGCCGGGGATCGCCGGAACGGCCGCTCGGTGACCGAGCGCACGGTGAACTGCTGCCCGGCGAGGCCGGTCGCCAGCGCACGTGCCTCCTC
>JBOGGF010000379.1:0-8620 GCA_050743965.1 Acidimicrobiales bacterium | reverse complement strand
GTCCGGGCCCCGAAGTCGCGGCGCCAAGACCGGGAAAGGCAACCGTTACCTGAAGGGAGTGCTCGGTGAGGCCGCGGCTGCTGCGGCAAGGACCGACACGTTCTTGGGCGCCCGCTACCGCCGCCTCGTCAAGCTGATGGGCAAACTTAAGGCCGTGGTGGCCATCGCGCGCTCGATCCTCGTCATCGTCTGGCACCTCCTCAGCGATCCGAACGCTCGCTTTGTTGACCTCGGTGTGGACTTCTACGAACGCCGCATCGACAAGGACCGCAAGACTCGCGACCTCGTCCACCAGCTGACCGCCCTCGGCCACCAGGTCACCCTCGCCCCGGCCGCCTGAGCTTCGCCACCTGAGCATCGGGCCTTCGGCCCGAACGGGGCTCCGCCCCGCACCCCGGTCCCGCGCGCCCACATCTGTGCACTACTCCTGCAGGCATTTTCGGTTCAGACAGTCCCGAGAGAGAAGCAACGCGCCGGGAGTGGGGAGCACGGTCAGTTGCAAAGTAGCGGGGGCACGCCGAGCAGGTCGAGGGTCCGGTCGGGTTCTCTGGCGAGCTGACGGGTCGCGGCCGCGATGTTGATGAAGCGGCTGGTCGCGATGCGGATGGCACTGATCGCCAGATTGCGCAGGGTTGCGAGCACCCGCGGCAGCGTCCCGGTGCGGACCTGGGACCGGTCTTCATCGAAGGTGACGTCCCGGACCCAATGGAGGCCGTTCTCGATCGACCAGTGACCGGTGACGAGGCGGAGAAGATGCTCGGGGCTCACGTCGGCTGGTGTGAGGTCGGTCACGTAGAAGCGGGTCTCGATGCTGGTCCGCTCGTCGTCGAGGGTCGACGACTCTCGTTCGACGATGAGGTAGGTCCGAGCATGGGGGAAGCCGACCGACGGCGGGACCGGTGCGCTCCAGATCCGGTGGCGGTCGATGCGGCCGTGGGCTCGTTGGACGGTCTCGTGCTGAGCTGTCTCGAGGTCGATCCGCTCTGCTGCTGTCACCGCTGCATTCCACAGGGTGGGCTGGTTCTCCTTCACCCCGAAGACGTATTCTCTGAACTACGAGAGGACCGCGAGATCGCCGCCAGTGTGAGCACACTCGGCGCGCGGCGAACCGCCGAATTGGTTGTCCCCGGGTCCGTCCGGATCAGCAGCCGGTCACCGCGGTCGGTATCGACACCGAGCGGCAAAGGGAGACCTCGAGCTGGGCGGCGATCTCCGTCCAGGAGCGGTCCTGGAGCCTCGCGTCGGCAAGCACGTCGGGGATAAACGCTCGTCCCTGCCGCAGGAGGCTGACGGTCGCGTGCAGGTCCGCCAATGGGCCGGCTATGCCAAGCGCGGGGCAGCGGGTCGAGGCGAGCTCGCTCACCCCCTGGGCGAGCACCAAGGCCGCGTCAGCGTCGATGAGCGGACGGGCCCGATAGGTCTGGAGCGACGGGTCGAGGACCCACGGCCAAGCGTCGACATTGTGGTCGTGGTCGTTGGGCGCGAAGGACGTGGCAACCAGCTCCTTCACGGGTCGAGCGTCTGCGGTGATCGGCATGTGAGGAGGTGGCCGGCGTGGCATCACGAGACGCTGACCTTCGGGCTGGGGTCAGCTCGTCGAAGCTCGACCGCCTGGGTGCCGGTGTGCTGGTCGATCTGGGCAAGCTTGTCCGTCGCGCCCGCAAGGCTCAGCTGGAGGCCGTCCACCTCGCCGAGCCAGCCCTCGCGCTCGGCCTCTGCGATGCGGGCAGTGAGGTTGTCGCGGATCTCCACCAACCGCGTTCGCTGTGCCGGGTCCGGCCAGAGCATCGAGCAACGGACACACGCGTGCTCGTGGATACACGGCGTGGAGAACGCTCGGGCGCAGGTCCCGATCGAGACCTTGCGCCGCTCGAAGTGGCCCAAGAACTCGGTCCATTCCTCGTCGGTGGGCGTGCGGTACTCCTCGCTCGGACGCAGCGCCCGCCGGCGGGCCAAGAAGGCGAGATGGGCCTGGATCGTCTCTTCTGGGTAGACGGCCTTGTATCCCATGGTGACGTTGATGTCCTGGTGACCGGCGATGATCTGGGCGATGTGCGGAGGGAGGCCGTTCATCACTGCGTCGGTGATGAACATCCTGCGGAAATCATGCGGCGTGAAGCGAAGCGGCAGGCCGGTGGTCTGCTCGACGATACCGGCGCGCGAGAGCGTGTCGGAGAGCAAGCGGCGGACGAACACTGGGGTGAACGCTCGGTTCTCGGTGCCGATGCGGCGCTGGAACAACACCGGCGCTGGTTGTAGCCACCGGCGTTCGTGATGGTCGTACGCGGGAACGAGCGGGACTGCACCGAAAGCGCCGCGAACCCTGGTGATGATCGCCGAGAGGACATCGGCAAGCTCGGGGCTCACCACGAGGAGCCGCTCGGCGTCGGTCTTCGACGGGGCGACCTGGAGCAAGGGTACGAGTTCTCCGCTTGTCGGCAGCCGATATTGCACGAGCGAGTGGTGGCTCAGCTCCAAGAGCTCTTCGACCCGGAGCCCGGTCGCCTGCAGCACCTTGACGACGGCGAAGGACCAGAACGCATGGTCTTCTTCACGTGTGAGGTCACGGCGCCTTCCCGTGGCAGGGTCCTCTGCCCACGCCCTGGTCGACCCGCGACCGTCATTGCTCTCGAGGACCGACCGGCGAAGGACGAGATCGCCTGTGCTGAACGTCTCGCCGGGCTCGGCCCGCCGTGCGGTCTCGAGGAGTGCCACGGTTCCGGCGCGCCGCTTCTCGGCGGCGCGGACGAGGTCTGGAAGCCTCGGCAGTCGCTCGCGCGTGCGCGCATCGATGCGAGCCTTGCGGCGACGTGCCGCCTTCTTTTGGCTCAGCTCGTCGCTGCGGATCGGGCATGGCGCGACCCACCGGCTCCAACGACCTGGCTCTTCGAGCGCCCACTGTGCGAGATCGAGGTAGAAGGCGCGCACGGGGCGGAGGCACTCTTGGTAGTTGATCCGCTCGACGCGCGTCTCGACCTTCTCGCCGGTCGGAGTGATGACGGTCTTGGTCACCGTCTTGAGGCGAGCCTTCCAGGCGTTCACGACCGCGACCGGCAGTGCCAAGGTGTCGATGCCGGGATGGTGGCCCTCGATATCTGCCCAGAAGAGCTTGCCGAGGAAGTTGGCGAGCGACTCGAGGCTCGTGTAGTCGAGCGCAGGCTGGCGTTCCCGGAGGTAGGTGACGAGCAGGTCACGGATCGGTCGGCAGATGATGTGGTAGCGGTCGATCAGCTCTTCTGGTGAGCGCTGTCCTCCGACGCGTAGTACCCGCAGGCTTGTCGGCGCCGCCGTGCCGAAGGTCCCGAGCTCGTAGAGAACCTGGTAGAGGAGGAAGCTGCCGTCTGGCAACTTGCCCTGTTGGTCGGTCTCGGCGTCGAACAGCTCGTTGACGTCGCCGACACGGATCTCGTCGATGCCCCCGCCTTTTGCGGCGACGATCAACGCGCACCGGTAGAGCGCCCGGGTCACTTCCAGTGCCGAGACACCCAGGCGTTGCTCGCCATGCGCGCGCACGCGAGCGAACCCGGCGGGGTCACGCACCGAAGCGAGGTTCGCCACGAGCGAGCCTGGGGCCATCGCACTCGACACCAGCCACCCGAGCGAGGGCCGGATGACATCTGCGCCGATCGCCGACCGGAGCGCGACGGACATGACGTCCCGGCGCCACCTTGCGTGACCGCGGCTCATGAGCCAGCCCGCCGTGACCTGCCGCCACTGCGCCCTGGCTGCTTCGACGCCGGATGCTAGCCAGCGTTCCTGCCAGGTCTCCCCTCGCTGCTCGGAGAGCCAATCGAGCAGCAACTCGATGCCCAGATCTCGCTTGGTCGCGGACTTGGACGCGGCGGGCGACGCGCGCAGCCGCGCGGTGACCTGTTCGCGGCTTCGTGCGGTGGCGGTCCAGCGCTTCCCGACCGTGCGCGCTGGGTAGCGCATCGCCAGCGGCTGGTGGGTCGGAGCTGACTTCTCGGTGGCCCGGACCATGGCCGAGGGCGCCTCGGTGGCCGGCTGCTCGTCGGGATCGGCCATCATCGACCGCGGGGGCCGAAGAGGACGTCGAGGGTGTCAAGCCGATAGCTCGGAGCGATGACCGGGGCCTTTTGCTCGACGGCGCGCCGGGTCTGCTCGGCGTGATGGGCAAGGACGCGGCGGACGACGTCTTCCTTGCGGGGCGTGAGGTAGATCTGGGTGGTGGTCAGCTGGGCATGGCCGAGCACGTGCTGGACGTCGGTCAGCGGCAGAGATGGGTCCTCGGCCATCCGATAGGCAGCGGTGTGGCGCAGCGAGTGCAGGGTGGCGCCGGTGCCCGCACGCTGGTTCACCCGCTCGAACATGCGGTGCACCGCGTGGTAGTTGAGGGGATGGACAGGTCGCCGTAGCGTCCACCACAGGGGTTGGCGGCGCCCCTTTGGGATCAGCTCTTCCATCTCCACCTGGTAGAGCCGGAGCCACACGAAGGCATCGGTCGAGGCTGGAAGCTCCTGTTTCGCCCGGCTGCCCTTGCGCACCACGGTGATGAGCTGGCGGCCGGGGTCGACCCCGGCCGCGGTCGCCGACAGAAGCTCGGCGGCGCGTGCCCCGGTCGAGACGTAGAAGCAGACGAGCGCACGGTCGCGGTGCGAGGGCAGGCGGGCGAAGATCTCGTTGAACTCGTCGTCGGGGACCGAGCGAGGGATCCTGGTCGGCACCTTTCCCCGGTAGCGCCCGGAGCGCTCGTTTCGAGAGCGCTCCATCGGATTGTGGTGGGCGTGGGCGCGTCGTTCCCGACGGGAGCGGTCGAGGGGGAAGGGGTTGAGGTCCGGCCCGCTGCCGGTCTCGCGGTGAAAGTCGTAGAAGCTGCGCAGCACCGTCTCGGAGTGCACGAGGACGGACGGCGCGTAGTGCCTGGGTTGGTCCCTGCCCGAAGGAGTGGAGGGGGGCACCTCTTCCTGTCGCCGCCAGTGCGCTCGGGTCGGCTTGGCACCGAGCTGGAGCCGGCGGCAGAAGTCACGGCCCTCGATGCGGGTCGCGTGATCCCAGGGCACATCGAGCGCCCACAAGAAGCGGAACCACCGCAGGAGGTCCATCCCGTAGGAGCGGAGGGTCGCGGCCGAACGCCCGGCAGCCTGCAGGTCGGCGAAGAAGTCGGCGACCGCATGGACTGCCGTCCCCTCGGGATCCACCAAGCGGAAGGGCTCGATGGAGTCGCCGGTCACAACCAGCTGACCGACTCGAGGCACGACCATCGTCGTCGGGTCTCCCGATGTCACCTGCGCTCCGTCCATCACCGGGCGGTCTAGCAGATCGACGATGGGGATAAATAGTGGACTACCTGGGGTTATCTAACCTGATGTTCAGTCAACTAGTAGTGGGCACCTTTGTCCTCGACAACCAGGCGGGCAGCCTTCTTCTGGGTGTGCATCGCATCTGCGGTGACCACCCGCCCGGTGAGCTCGATCGGTCCGAGCAGCGGCGCGAAGGCGAGGGCAAGTAGCCGGGGGGAATCTCACCCCCCGGCCCTCTCAGAACCGGACGTGACAGTCTCCCGTCATCCGGCTCCCACAGGTCGGCCTCGGGTGGAGAGGGCGAGCCACCAGTGGACGAAGAGGCGAGGCTCCCGCTGTTTGACAGCGTTGAGCCACGCCCACGCCTTTCGTGGTCTGCGCCGCAGTCGCTTGAACTTGTGCATGGCCCACCGAACCAGGTGCTGGTTGTTGCGCCGTGCGAGGAAGTCGGGGAGTGACGGCCTGAACTGGCCCCACTTGGAGCCGTAGTGACGGCCTGAACTGGCCCCACCCCCGCAACCCCAGCCCCTACGTTCGAAGGTCGCCAAGACCACGAGCGAGGGGAGAAGGAGATGACGAGGGTGGAGCAGTTCGAACGTATCCGCCGCGACCGGCGCCTGGAGCGACTGTCGATCCGCGAGCTGGCGAGGAAGCACAAGGTCCATCGCCGTGTCGTGCGCCAGGCACTGGCGTCGGCCGAGCCGCCCGGGCGCAAAGAGACGGCCCGCCGGGCGCCGGTGATGGGCCCCTACGAGGACATCGTCCGTGCGTGGCTCGTCGCCGACAAGGAGGCGCCGAGGAAGCAGCGCCACACCGCCCGGCGGGTGTGGCGGCGCCTGATCGCAGAGCACGGCGCGTCGGTGGCCGAGTCGACCGTGCGCGACGCAGTGCGCCGCATCCGAGAAGAGATCGTCGAGCCGCACCGCGAGGCGATGATCCCCCAGGTCCACGAGCCCGGTCGGGAGGCGGAGGTCGACTTCGGCGAGTTCTGGGCGTTGATCGACGGGGTGATGGTCAAGCTGTGGCTCTTCTCGCTGCGGCTGTCGGCCTCGGGGCGGGCCTGCCACCGGGCCTTCGCCACCCAGGCCCAAGAGGCGTTCTTCGCCGGGCACGTCGACGCGTTCGGACGGCTCGGGGGGGTCCCCGGCCGCATCCGCTACGACAATCTGAAGCCAGCGGTCGCCCGGGTGCTGCTCGGCCGGCACCGGATCGAATCCGAGCGGTTCGTCCTCTTGCGCAGCCACTTCGGCTTCGACTCGTTCTACTGCCACCCCGGCATCGAGGGCGCCCACGAGAAGGGCGGCGTCGAAGGCGACATCGGGTGGTTCCGGCGCAACCATCTCGTCCCGGTCCCGCGGGCCGCGAGCCTGGCCGAGCTGAACGAGATGATCGTCCGCTGCGACGACGAGGACCTCTCCCGGGTGGTCGAGGGCCACCGGGCGACCATCGCCTGCGAGTTCGCCATCGAGGCGCCGGCGCTGGCCCCGGTGCCCGAAGAGGGCTTCGATGTCGCACGCCACGTGAGCGCACGGGTCGACACCAAGTCCCGGGTCTGGGTGCGCCAGTGCCGCTACTCGGTCCCCGTCGCCTTCATCGGCCGGCGCCTGGAGGTCGCCATCGGCGCCACCGAGATCACGGTCTCGTCCAAGGGAACGGTGGTGGCCACCCACGAGCGCCTCATCGAGCGCGCAGCGGCCTCCTTGGTGCTCGACCACTACCTGGAGGCACTCACGAAAAAGCCCGGCGCGCTGGCGTCCTCGGTGCCCTTGGCCCAGGCGAGAGCCACTGGCACCTTCACGTCCACCCACGACGCCTACTGGGCCGAGGCACGGCGTCAGCTCGGTGACCGCAAAGGGACCGAGGCGCTCATCGACGCGCTGCTGCTCGGGCGCACCCTGCCACGTCATGCGGTGATCGCCGGCATGTCGGCTGCCCTCGAGCTGTGCACCGTGGCACCCGAGATGGTGGCCATCGAGGCACGCCGGGTGATCGGGGACCACCTGGCCCCGGTGGTCCCGATGACGTCGCCTCCCCGGTGCGCCGAGCGCCCCGCCCCGGACCTCTCCGCCTACGACGGGCTGCTGGTGGCGAAGGAGGAGGGCCGATGAGCGTGCGCACCGAAGAAGCCGCAGAGGCCGCCATCGACGCCGCCTGCCGAGCCCTGAAGCTGCCGACGGTGCGCGCCGAGGCGACGGCCATCGCCCAAGGGGCGCTGCGGGCGGGGCTCACCCACCGGGCCTACCTGGCCGACGTCTTGGGCGCAGAAGTCGACGAGCGCGACGAGCGTCGCCGCCAGCGACGGATCGTCGAGGCCCGGTTCCCTCGCATGAAGCGGCTCGCCGAGTTCGACTGCGCTTGCTCGCCGGTCAACGAGGCGACCGTCGCCGCCCTCGGTGCCGGGTCGTTCATCGACCACGGCGACCCGGTGGTGTTGTTGGGCGACTCGGGCACCGGCAAGTCCCACCTGCTCATCGGCACCGGCCTGGCGGCGGCCGAGGCGGGAAGGCGGGTCCGCTACACGACGGCGGCCGCCCTCGTGAACGAGCTGGCAGAAGCAGCCGACGATCGCATCGTGTCGCGGGTGATCGCCCGCTACGGGCGCGTCGACCTCCTCTGCTTGGACGAGCTCGGCTACCTGAGCCTCGACGTGCGCGGTGCCGAGCTCTTGTTCCAGATTTTGACCGAGCGAGAGGAGCAGCGGTCGGTGGCGGTGGCATCGAACGCGCCGTTCTCCGAGTGGGGTCGGACCTTCAGCGATGCGCGCCTCGCCGGAGCGGTGGTCGACCGGCTCACGTACCGGGCGCTCATCGTCGAGACCGGCTCGGACTCCTACCGGCTGCACACGTCGAGCGCGCTGAGTCCCCGAGCGACGGCCCAGCGAAGCCCAGGTGTATCGTGACCCATACAGCTATGGCCTCGCCGAGACGTGACCACTACCTCGAACCGAGCATCGGCGACGACACGGTCGCCGTGCTCGACGAAGCACTGGCGTCGCTCGGCACGGTGCGGATGCCCACCGGGTGGCTCGGCGACGCCGCCGTCGAGCTGCACCTGCTCGCCAGCCTCCGGGCCGAGATCGAGCGGCGCCTACCTGAGACCGTCGCCGCCGCTCGTGACCAGGAGCTCTCGTGGGCCGCCATCGGCGATCTCGTCGGCACCACCAGGGCGGCAGCCTGGCAGCGCTTCGCCCGAACGGCAACAGCCGCCCACAAGAGCACGAGGAGGGCGCCGTTGGCTGGACCCGACTGACCGATCGTCTCGTCGCCCGGGCGCTTGCTCGAAGGTGGCGAGAAGCATTACAACCATGTCCGCGGGTGGGGCCAGTTCTGGCCGTCACGGTGGGGCCAGATCACACCGTC
>JBOGGF010000378.1:0-4525 GCA_050743965.1 Acidimicrobiales bacterium | reverse complement strand
GGTTCGGACAGCGTCGGGATCGGCGACGTCGACGCCGATCACGTAGGGGTCCGGTGGCGCCGTGCCCGCCTCGGCCCGTGCTGCACGGATCGCCACCCGGCACGCTTCGTCGACGACCCCAGTGGGCTCGAGGTCGTGCTCTTGCTGGAACCTGCGGATCGAGGCGGCGCTGGCAGGTGCCAGGCCCATCGCCTCCTCCTGTCCGACGTCCTCGGCGCCCGCGCCCGCCGGCCGCTCGCTCAGCCCCTCTCGGATCTCCCGCGCCCCCAGGGCGAGGACCACGGCCGCGATCGCGTAGTCGAGATAGGTGGCCCCGATGTAGCGGAACAGGACCCAGATGATCAGGCCGACCGGGACGAGCGTGACCGCAGCCGCGCCGACCGCGACCAAGGCGCGGCGCCACGACGACCGGGAGGCGGCCGCCGACACGAAGAGGGACGCCTCGGTGCCCTCCACGCTGCTCCTCGCGGTACCGCCGCTCCCGGCTCGGGCGGCGCTGCTCCCGGCACCGGCGCGTCCGACGGCCACGGTACGCCCGCCCGCGCCCGGATCGACCGCCGCGCCCGCGGTCGCGACTCCGACGACCGGTCCCGGATCGGTGCCGCACTGGCAACGGTCAACGAGCACTTGCCGGGGCCCTCCCTGCGCCACGTCTGGGATCGGACGCGCTCGATGTTCTGGGTCGTGCCCTCGGTCAGCGTGGTCCTGTCCATCGGTCTGGCGATCGGCCTCGTCGTCCTCGACCAGCACCTGGGGCGCTTGCAGGACTCCTTCTTGTACCCCGGGCCTCCCGGCGGGGCTCGGAGCCTCCTGTCCTCGATCGTGACGGCGATGATCACCTTCACCGGCATGGTGTTCTCGGTGAGCATCGTGGTCCTGCAGCTCACCAACGGGCAGTTCTCGTCCCGGGTGGTGCGCATCTACTTGCGCGACGTCATTGTCCAGTTGACGTTGGGCATGTGCATGGCATCGTTCGTCTACGCCATGGTGGTGCTCCGCACGGTGCAGGGCGGCGGCGGGCAGGCCCCGTTCGTGCCCCGCATCGCCGTCACCGTGTCCCTGGTGCTGGTGATCGCCACCATCGGGGTGTTCATCCAGTACGTCAGCCACGTGGCCAACATGGCCCGTGTCGCCACCATCGTCCGGTACCTGGGCAACGATTCGCACCGGTGCCTCGAGGCTCGCTATCCCGCCGGGTTGGCGCCGCCCGAGCAGGTCGGCTCGCTCCCGTCGGCGTCCGGCACCATCAGCGCCCAACGGTCGGGCGTGCTGGTGTCCCTCAACGAGGACCGCCTGGTCGAGCTGGCAGGCACGGAGGACTGCGTGCTGCGGTTCGTGCCGCGCCTCGGCGACTTCGTCGCCACCGGCGCGCCGCTGTGCGAGGTCCTGTCGGACGGCGGTCGCGCGGACAGGCGTGACGCCCCCCGGGGCTCGGAGGGACCGGACACACAGGACGCACAGGAGGTACAGGACGACGACGCCCGGTGGGAGAAGCTCCGGGTCGACGTCGAGCGGGCGAGCGCCTTCGACTCCGAGCGCACGATGGAGCAGGACCTCGCCTTCGGCATCCGCCAGCTCGTCGACATCGCCGAGCGGGCCCTGTCGCCGTCGCTCAACGACCCGACCACGGCGACCCAGTGCCTCGACGTGCTGCACGACCTTCTCCGCCAGCTCGCCGGGCGGGTCCTGCCTGACGGCGTCCATCGCGGCGGCGACGGCGCCGTGCGGCTCGTCGTCCCCCAGTACGACTTCGGCGACCTCCTGGACCTGGCCCTGACCGAGATCTGGCACTACGGGAGCGACGGCGTGCAGGTGCCGGCCCGCCTGTCGACGCTGGTGGACGATCTCGGCGCCGTCGCCATCCCCGAGCATCAGGAGGCCGTGCGGCGCTGGGAGCAACGGCTCCGCGACGGCAGCGCTCGATAGGCTCTCCGCCGGATGCTCACTCTCGTTGCCGCCAGCTGGTCTCTCGTTGCCGCCAGCTCGTCGATCGTTGCCACCCGGGGCCTCACCCCGTGGGACGGCCTGCGCGCCGGGATCATCGTGGTGGTCACCGTCGCCCTCGCCCTGGCGGCCCGACGTGTGGTGATGCGGGCCTTCGGCCGCGACGGCGACGGCTTCGTCGCCCGCATGACGGGGCGGTTGCTGGCGTACGTCGTCGTCGTCGCCGGCTTCGTCTATGTCCTCATCGCCCTGCACGTCCAGATCGGCCCCCTCGTGGGGGCGCTGGGCATCGGCGGCATCGCCCTCGCCTTCGCCCTCCAGGACATCCTCCAGAACTTGGTGGCCGGCATCATCATCCAGGCCCGCCGCCCGCTCCGCCACGGCGACCAGGTGCAGCTCGGCACTCACACCGGCGTCGTGCGGGACATCGACCTGCGCACCGTGCTGGTCCGCACCTTCGACGGCCTCGACGTCTACGTGCCGAACCGGACAGTCCTCCAGAACCCGCTGGTCAACTACACCATCAGCCCCAACCGGCGGATCACCCTCACCGTCGGCGTCGGCTACGGCGCCGACCTGGCGGTCGCCCAGCGCTGCCTGGTGGAGGCCGTGCGGCCGATCGACGGCGTGCTCGACGACCCCGAGCCGGCGGCCTGGGTGACCAGCTTCGGGACATCGAGCATCGTCTTCGCGGTGCTCATGTGGTTCCCCGTGGCCACGCACAATCTGTGGAAGGTCCAGAGCGACGCCGCCATGGCCGTCAAGAAGGCCCTCGACGCCGCCGGCATCGACATCCCCTTCCCCCAGCGCACGGTGTCGCTCGAGCCGGACCTCGGCCGGGCGCTGCTGCCGGCCCCCCACGGCCACGCCGGGGGTGCCGACGGGGACGGGGGTGCCGGCGGGGACGGCGGTCAGTCCAGCCGCACCAGCTCGGCGCGGTAGCGGCGCCCGTTGGCCACGTAGCCCGCCGCCGCCAGCCGGATGAGCTCGATGTCCGAGGCGTCCTGGCGGATCTTCGCCGGCACACCGAGGGCGAGGGCGCGTGGCGGGACCACCATGTCGTTGGTGACCACGGCGTTGGCGGCCACGGTGGCCCCGGTGCCGATCACCGCCCGGTGCAGGACGATCGAGCCGGAGCCGACGAGCGCCTCGTCCTCGACCGTGCACCCCTCGAGATGGGCGACGTGGCCGACGACGCAGCCCTGACCGATGTGGGTGGGGAAGTCGGCCACCGCATGCACCACGGTCCCGTCCTGGACCGACGTCCGGGCGCCGACGACCACGGTCCCGTAGTCCCCCCGCAGGACGGCACCCGGCCACACGGTGGCGTCGGGGCCCAGCCGGACGTCGCCGATCACCACGGCGTCGGGGTGGACGAATGCGTCGGGATCGATGGAGGGGACGCGGTCCCCCAGCTGGTAGATGGGCATGGGGAGCGACGCTATGGCACCGGGCCGGCCGGGGCACGCCCGTCGGGGCGCCGCCGGCGGGCCTACACGTGGTGGGCGACCCAGTCGATGCCCTGGTAGGCCCGGTAGCCGAGGTAGATGATCGAGGCGAAGATCATCGACTTGAAGTACCACGGCACCGGGCGGTTCTCCTCCTCGACGAGGACGGTGCCGCACTCGGGGCACTCGCCCTCATCGGTGAGCTCCTCGTCCTCGACGACCGTCTCGCACTCCTCACACCACGGCACGGCCCGTGCCCTTCCGCCCTCCCCCGCCCCCCGGCGTCCCGCTCACCGGCCCCCCAGCCGGACGCGCAGCTTGATCGGCGTCGGGCCGAGGTCGAACCGTTCCCGGATGCCGCGTTCGAGGTAGCGCAGGTACGTCTGCGGCAGCCGCCCGGTGGCGAAGAGGGTGAACGTCGGCGGGTCGATCGCGCCCTGCACGCCGTAGCGGACGTGAGCGCCGGGCGCCGATTGGGCCGCCTGGATGTCGCGCAGGGCCCGGTTGAGCGCTCCGGTGGGCACCCGATGGTGGTAGGCGTCGACCGCGGCGTGCAGGGCCGGGAGGATCTTGTGGACCCCCCGCCCGGTGGACGCCGACACCCGCAGCACCGGGGCCATGCCCACGAAGGCCAGCCGGTCCCCCACCCCGGCGAGGACGTCCTCCCGGTCGTCGGTGGCGACCAGGTCCCACTTGTTGAGCACGATGACGGCGGGGCAGCCGGCGGCGCCGATCCGCTCGGCCAACCGCTGGTCCTGATGGGTCGCCCCGATGGTGGCGTCGATCACCAGGCAGGCGATGTCGGCCCGGTCGAGGGCCTCGAGCGCCCGCAGCACCGAGTAGGTCTCCACCCCCCGGTCGGTCCGCGACCGCCGCCGCATCCCGGCCGTGTCCACGAAGCACAGCGGCCCGTCGGGCGTGGTGATCACCGTGTCGATGGCGTCCCGGGTGGTGCCCGGCAGGTCGTGGACGACCGAGCGCTCCTCCCCGATGAGCCGGTTGAAGAGGGTCGACTTGCCCACGTTGGGCCGCCCGACGAGCGCCACCCGCGGCACGCCGTGCCCTTCGTCGACCGCCGCGGCGTCCGGGGGGCCGCCGCCCGTGGCCAGCGCCCCGTCGGTGCTCCCCTGGTC
>JBOGGF010000377.1:0-6725 GCA_050743965.1 Acidimicrobiales bacterium | reverse complement strand
GTCGGCCATCGACGTGGCCCGGGCCCAGCGAGCCCGGGACGAGGCGACCGCACGGGCCGACCGGTTGCGAGGTGCCCGGGCCGGGGAGGCGGCGCAAGCGGACCCCGAGCTGTCCGAGGCCGAGGCGGCCCTGCGGCGGGCCGAGGTCCGCCTGGAAGTAGCGGGGAAGGCGGGGTAGGGGTACGGCGAGGAAAGGAAGACGATGAGCGATATCGAGGTCACGAGCGGGCAGTTCGAGCATGACGGGGAGCTGCCGGCCTCGGCTGCGCACCAGAGCACCGGCGGGCAGAACCGCAGCCCCCAGCTGTCCTGGGGTGAGGTGCCCGAGGGCACCCGGAGCCTGGCGGTGACGTGCTACGACCCCGACGCCCCGACCACGGTCGGCTTCACCCACTGGGTGCGCTTCGGGATCCCGCCGACGGTGCGGTCGCTCGACGAGGGGTCCGGCACCGAGTCCGGGCAGTGGACCGACGGCTTCTCCGACTGGGGCGACCACCAGTACGGGGGCATGGCCCCGCCGGCCGGCGACCCGCCGCACCACTACCACTTCGCCGTCTACGCCCTCGACAGCGAGACACTCGGCCTGGACGAGAACACCTCCTACGCCAAATTTCGCTTCCTGATCCGGGGTCACGTGCTCGCGACGGGCGCCATCACGGGTCTCTACGCCGTCCCCGGCTGAGGCGGGGTCGGGTGCCGGTCCGCCGGGCCCTGGTCGCCGGATGGTTCAGCTTCCTCCACGGGGAGGCGACGGCCGGCGACCTCGACGCACTCGCCACCGTCCGCCGCTGGCTGGACCGTGCCGGCGTCGGCCACGAGGACGCATGGTCTCCGGCGTTCGGCGGCCCCGAGACCGAAGCGGTGGACCCGGCTGGCTTCACCGACCTGGTGTACGTCTGCGGCCCCCTGGCCGGTCCGCCCGTCGAGGGCCTCGCTAGACGCTTCGCCGGCCGGCGCCGCTTGGCGGTCGGCGTCTCGGCGGTGGACCCGGCGGCGGCCCACTTCGACGCGGTCCTCGCCCGGGACGGTGCCGGCGTCGCCGTGCCCGACCTGGCCGTCCGACGTCCGCGCCGACACCCTCGAGCGGTGGCTCGACTTCTGCCTCGGTCCGGCGGCGGCGGCGGAGGCGACCCTGGCCGCGGCTTGGGCGGCGGGCGGGCTCGGGACCCTCGGGGCCCGGTTCCTGGGTCAGTTGGGGCGTAGGTCTGGCCTGGAGGACGACGACGGCGCCGGGAAGCGTTCTTGTCACACGGGGGCTGCGGGCACGTTTGGACGGGTGAGGGCGGCGAACGCCCTCACCCGGGCAGCCAGTGGGGTCCGTCCGGTGAGCGAGGGGGCCCGGCGTCGGGCCGGAGAGGGGTTCGATGATGGAGGGTCTCCAGCGAGGCCTCATCCCGTCGGTGGTCACCCTGGTGGGTGCGCTGGCGCTCGTGGTGGCGAGCGGCACCGGGGCGCGTGCGGCCACCACCGGGGCACCCGGCCCGGTCCAGGCGCCGGGGGGCCTCCAGCGCCAGGCGCTGACCGCTGTGTCGGGGTTCCTGGGCGACGGCCGGCTGCAGCCGGTCTCGGCCTCCGGCCCGGCCGTGTCGAGCACGGTCACGACGCCGCAGGGACCGATCCCCGTCGTCGAGTGGACGCTCACCACCTCGGATGCGTCGGGCCCCGTGGTGCTGGTGCTGGCGTGGCTCGGCGACACCCAGCTCGTGGTCAACGCGGTGCGGCCCGATGCCGGCTTCTCGGGTGAGACGCTGGTGCTGGCGCCGGGATCGTCCACAATCCAGGGTGCCTACCCGCTCGGGCGGTCCGTGCCCTCGACGTCGGCCACAACCCCGCGCGGTGTGGTCGACGCTCCTCTGGCCGTGCCGTCCACGTTCGACGGCTGCTACCCTGCGCCGCAGAACCCGACGGTGATCGGGTCGATCTACGGTCCCCTGGTCGAGGGTGAGGGGATCGTCGACTGCGCCCAGCCCAGGACACTGGCGATGATCGTCAGCCTCTACGAGGGCTTCTCGCGGGTCGGCACAGCGAGCGGCTCGACCTACGGGTACTACTACGCCCTCGACGCCTTCTACCCCTGCCGGGGCATCTCGGGCACGAGCTCCTTCATCACGACCGAGCTGTGGTCGGTGAACGGCGCGCTCCAGCCTGGTGCGCAGTCGGGCTGGAGCGCGCTCGCCTGCGCCTGAGCCCGCGGTGCTCTGCTAGGAGAGTGGGCCGAGGTGCCCATCGGGCGCGCTCGGGCGGGAGGGGGGCGGCGACGCGGAGGCCGGTGACGTGACCGGGGAGCCGATCGGTCACAAGTTGGAGGACCTGGCGCCGGCGCTCGAGCGGCTGCTGCCCGCCGGGTGGGACCGAGGGATGGCGGCGCGCGACCAGGCGGCGCTGGACGCCGCCGTCCGGCGGGCGTGGCTGGTCGTCTACCACCGGGCCCGGGCGAGCGTCTCGGATCGGACCGACGCCGAGGAGATCACCCAGGAGGTGTTCTGCCGCGTCCTGTTGCGGCTGGCCACCGCCGGCGACGACCTCGAGGTGCGGGCCGGGTACCTGGCCCGGGCGGCGCGCAACCTGCTGGCCGACCGGTGGCGGGCCCGCGCCCGTCACCGTGATGCCGACGCTCGCTACGCCGAGGAGCGCTCCACCGCGCCCGAGGTCCCCGACGAGCACCTGGCCCGGGCGGAGGAGCACGCCACGGTCCGCCGGGCCCTGGCCAAGCTGCCGGCCCTCCAGCGACAGGTCCTGCGCCTGCGGATCGTCGAGCAGCTCACCGCCGAAGAGACCGCCGCGGTCGTCGGCAAGAGCGCCGACGCCGTCCGTCAGGTCCAACATCGCGCCCTCTCGGCGCTGCGCGTGCAGCTGGACGAGCGATGACGGTGTCACGACGGCGGCCGGTGCTCGTTGGGACAGGTATGGACAACGAGGGGACTCCATTCGCCACGATGGTCACCCGGCTGCTCGACAGCCTCGAGGCCACCGAGGTCGACACGGTGGTGGTGCGCTGGACGGACGGGCGCTCGGGCGACGGGTCGGGCTGGGACCACTCGATCGAGCGCATGCTGGTGCAGAGTGCCTGTGCCGGCGACGACGAGGCGCTCGACCTGCTGCTGCGCCACGAGTGGTTCGGCGTCTACCAGCTCGTGTCCCGGAAAGAGCCCGACGATGCTCGTGCCGAGGAGCTCGTGCAGGAGATCTTCACCCAGGCCATCGCCAGCCTCGAGCGGTTCCGGGGCCTCGGGGTGCCGCTCCGCTCGTACCTCGCCCAGATCGCCCGCCGCCTCCTGCGGCAGGTGCCCGAGGGCATCGTACCGGTTCCGGGCGGGATCCCCGGCGACTTCGGCGAGCTCGAGGTGCCCGACGTCGTGGTGCTGCCGGCGCAGGACCGGTGCGTCGTGCCCCGGGAGCCGGCGGTCGTGGTGCTGTCGGCCGACGACCGCCCCCGCTTCCTGGCTGCCCTCGACCGCCTCCCGCGGCGGTGCCGGGAGCTCCTGTGGCTGCGCCTGGTCGAGGGACGGACGGAGACCGAGATCGGCGTCGAATGGGGACGGACCGCCGAGTCGGTGCGCGAGCTGCAGCGCCACGCGCTGGAGGCGCTGCGGGACGGGATCGCCGCGGCGACGGAGGACGATCCTCGTTGACCCGGCCGGCGACACCGGGCGACGGGACGCTGCTGGCGTTGGACGCCGGCATCGACGACCTGTCGTCCGGCGCCGGCGAGGAGGGACTGCTGGCTGTGGCTCGGTGCCTGGCGGCCCTTCCCGACGAGGTGTGGGACGAGGTGGCGCCGCTCCACCAGTCGCGCCGTCGAGAGCTGCGCCGGCATCCGGTGCTCGCCGTCGCCGCCGCCCTGGTCCTGCTGGCCGTCCTGGCGGGTGCAGGCCTCCTGGCGTCGGTCGGGGCGGGCCCCCCGAACCGGCCGGCGCAGGCGGTCCACCCGGGCACGTGGCGGCTGGCCGGCTACATCGACCAGCCGGCCTGGACCACCGGCGACCCCGCCGGCGCGCTCGGCGGCCCCGTGCTGGTCACCTGCGCCGGTGGCGCCACCTGCTACGCCGTGGAGCCGGGCAGCGCCGTGGTCGAGGCGAGCAAGGACGGCGGGTCCACGTGGTCGCCCTCGACGGCGCCCGGACCGATGGCCTCGGCCCTGTCGTGCCCGACCGCGCAGGTGTGCGCCGCGGCCACCGGCGGCCCGGCCGGCCCGGCAGTGGGCTTCACCACCGACGGCGGCGCCACCTGGTCGTCTCGCCCCGCACCCACCGCCGTCACCAACCTCTCCTGCTCGTCGGCCACCGTCTGCGTCGCCCTCGGCAACGGCGCGTCGGCCACGGCCGTGGTGGCCCTGCACACCGCCGACGCCGGGTCGACCTGGACCATGGTGCCCGTGCCCGACCACTTCATCCCCGACGTGCGGGACGGGCTCAGCTGCCCCGCCGCCGGTCGCTGCGTCGCCGCCGGGGTCGCGCCCGGCTCACCTTCGGCCGGCGCCGTCCGGTACTCGGCCGACGGCGGCGCGAGCTGGTCGGTGGCCACCCTCCCCGCCGGCGTGGCGCTGGTCCGGGCGGTGTCCTGCGCCGACGCGGCCCACTGCGTAGCCGTCGGCAACGGCGTCGCCACCGCGCCGGGCTCGCCGTATGGGCCGTCGGAGGCCTTGACGAGCTCCGACGGTGGCCGCAGCTGGTCGCTGGCCGGTCCGGTGCTCACCGGGACAGCGGGCTCGCTCTCCTGCCCGGTGCCGGGACGTTGCTGGGCAGCCGGCCATCGTCAGTCGGCCGGGCTGCTCGCCGCAACCACCGACGGCGGCGCGTCGTGGTCGGCCGTGGGCATTCCTGCCGGCGTCGAGTACGTCGGTGACATCTCGTGCCCGACCACCGGCGACTGCGTCGCCGTGGGCAGCGCTACCACCACTGTCGGCCAGATCGTCCTCCGACCGCCCGGCTGAGGCATCCTCCGATGAGAATGCGGGTACGTACCTGAGCACATGTGCCGGCGGAGGGGCCGGCCAGGTCAGGAGGTACGGAAATGGCTGTTGCGGCACGGCATGTCGCCGCCACCGGCGGCACAGGATCGCCCGAGCTCGTGGCGGTGCCTCGCGCTACGGGGCCGAGCCTGGTGCTCCTCGGATCGGTGATCGCGCTCGTCGGCGCCTGGGGCGCGATCGCCCCGTACGTCGCCCCGCTGTTCGGGCTCAGCCCCGACGGCACCGCGGCGTGGCACTGGTCCCTGGCGCACGCACTGCTCGGCTTCGCCCCCGGCGGCGTCGCTGCCGTCGCCGGTGTCATGCTCCTCGCCGCTGTCGGCAGGGCCACCGCCGGACGGGGACGGCTCGACGTCGGCCTGCTCGGGTTCGTGGTGGCGCTGTGCGGCGCGTGGTTCACGATCGGCGAGTTCGCCTGGCCGGTCCTCTATGGGTCGTCGGCCTACTTCGTCGGTGCGGGTTCGCTCCACATCCTGCTCGAGCAGCTCGCCTTCTCGATCGGGACCGGGGTGGTCCTCGTCGGGTGCGGTGCCTTCGCCATCGGCTGGGCGGCCCGCCACCAGCGCCGGGCCCGCCGAGTCCGGGAGGCCCGGACCACCACAGCCGTCGCCTCGACGACGCCAGTGGGGTAGCAACGGAGCCCGGCCGAAGGCCGTGACCGGCTACCTGGCGATCGACGGGGGAAGCCGGGTAGACCAGGGACATGGAGCTGCGCACGGTCGGACGTTCGGGGCTACAGGTGTCGGCCGTCGGCCTCGGCTGCAACAACTTCGGTTCCCGCCTCGACGAGCAACGCTCGGCACAGGTGGTCGCCGCCTGCCTCGACGCGGGGGTCACGTTCTTCGACTCGGCCAACGTCTACGGCCAGGGCGCCTCGGAGGAGTTCCTCGGCCGGGCGCTGAAGGGCCACCGCGACGAGGTGGTCGTCGCCACCAAGTTCGGTGTGTCGGTGGAGGGTGTGTCAGGGGCCTCGCGCCGGGGGGTGCTTGACGCGTGCGAGGCCAGTCTCCGACGGCTCGACACCGACCACATCGACCTCTACTACCAGCACTTCCCCGACCCGAAGGCGCCCGTCACAGAGACGCTCGACGCACTGGACGACCTGGTGCGCGCCGGCAAGGTGCGCTACGTCGCCTCATCCAACTACGCCGGCTGGGAGGTGGCTCGGGCGGACCACGTCAGCCGGGAGCGGGGCAGGAGCCGTTTCGTGGCGTGCCAGGCGGAGAGGAATCTGCTGCACCGTGACGTCGAGCGGGAGCTGGTGCCGGCGTGCGAGGCCTACGGCGTCGGCGTCGTGCCGTACTTCCCGCTGGCGTCGGGGCTGCTCACCGGAAAGTACCGCCGGGGGCAGCCGTTCCCGGAGGGATCGCGTCTGGCGTCCTCCCCCAACTTCCAGAAGGCGGCGACCGAAGAGGCGTTTGACGCGGTCGAGCGGGTCGAGGCGGTCGCCCGGGAGATCGGCCGCTCGCTGCTGGAGGTCTCGATGGCGTGGCTGCTGCACCAGGCGACCGTCCCGTCGGTGATCGCAGGTGCCACGTCGCCCGAGCAGGTGCGCTCCAACGCGGCGACGGCCGAGGTGACGCTGTCGGCCGACGAGGTGCGGGCGATCGGCGAGGCGGCTGCGGGGTCCTGAGGTCCGCTACGGCCCCGCCCGGGGCGGTCCGGCGAACCGCCACTTGCCCGGGCCCCCCTCGATGCGCCAGCCGGCCTCGCTCACGAGCTTGTGGTGGGGTTTGCAGACGCGGCACATATTGTC
>JBOGGF010000376.1:0-4472 GCA_050743965.1 Acidimicrobiales bacterium | reverse complement strand
GGGTTGTTGGGGCGCAAGTGTGGTCGCGGCTTCTACCGCTACGACAGTTGAGCCGACGTCGGGCCCCGGCCCGACCGGGGCACTCGGCACGCGGGCCGCGGTGACGTGCCGGTGACCGTTCCGCTGGCCGAGGTGGTTCAGCTGCCGCCCGCCACTGCCGTGGCCACACGGGCGCCCACGTCGGGGTCGACCTTTCGCCAGTACTCGACCGCTCGACCGAGCACCGGCTCGGTGACGCCGGCGGAAAGGTGCCCGGCGATGTTGCCGACCATCCGCTCCCGGGCGTCGTCGTCGAGCACCTCGCGGACGAGCCTGCCCGGCTGGCCGAAGTCGTCGTCTGTGGCGTGCAGCGTCGCCGCGGTCCGCACGATCTCGCCGGCGACGTCCCAGGACGGCTCGGTGACCGCCGGATCGCCGGCGGGGCCGCCGAAGGAGCTCGGCGCGTACACGGGGTCGGGCGGGTTCGAGTACCGCATCGCCCCGTCGCGGTTGTAGCTGCGGACGGGGGCCCTCGGCTGGTTGATCGGCAGCTGGAGGTAGTTCGCACCGATGCGATGGCGATGGGCGTCGGGGTAGCTGAACAACCGACCCAGCAACATCCGGTCGGGGCTGGGCCCGATGCCGGGCACCATGTTGGCCGGCTCGAACGCTGCCTGCTCGATTTCGGCGAAGTAGTTGTCCGGGTTGCGGTCGAGGACCAGCCGGCCCACAGGCACGAGCGGGTAGTCGGTGTGCGGCCAGATCTTGGTGAGGTCGAACGGGTTGAAGCGGTAGGCGGCAGCGTCCTCGAACGGCATGACCTGCATCTGCAGCGTCCACGACGGGTGGTCGCCGCGCTCGATGGCACCGCGCAGGTCCCGGAGGTGGTAGTCGGGGTCCTCGGCGGTCATCGCCTTGGCTTCGGTGGCGGTGAAGCACTCGATGCCCTGGTCGGTCTTGAAGTGGTACTTGACCCAGAAGCGCTCGCCCCCGGCGTTGATCCACTGGTAGGTGTGCGACGAGTAGCCGTTCATGTGCCGCCAGGCCTTGGGGGTCCCGCGGTCGCCCATGAGCCAGGTCACCTGGTGGGCCGACTCGGGCGACAGCGTCCAGAAGTCCCACTGCATGTTGTTGTCGCGCAGGTGCGTGTCGGCCCGCCGCTTCTGGGAGTGGATGAAGTCCTGGAACTTCTGCGGATCGCGGATGAAGAAGACCGGGGTGTTGTTGCCGACCATGTCGTAATTGCCCTGCGACGTGTAGAACTTGAGGGCGAAGCCCCGGGGGTCGCGGGTCGTGTCGTCGGAGCCCTGCTCCCCCGCCACGGTGGAGAACCGGGCGAACACCGGCGTCCGGGTGCCCTTCACGAGGAACTCCGCCTTGCACCACTGCTCGGCCCCACCGGTCGCCTCGAACCAGCCGTGCGCTCCGCCGCCCTTGGCATGGACGACCCGCTCGGGCACTCGCTCCCGGTTGAACTGCGCCATCTTCTGGATCAGGTAGTGGTCCTGGAGCAGGATCGGTCCGTCCGGTCCGGCCGTGAGCGAATGCTCGTCGCTGGCGGCAGCGATGCCGGCGTCGGTGGTCGTGGTGGGCGATCGATCGGTCATCGAGGGCCTCCTCCCTTTCTCTCGCAGCTCTATCTCTTGCAGCTCTGGAGCTCGTCGTCTCCGGCGCCAGGCTCGCCACGCTGGTCCACCCGGCCCTGACAGTCCGGGCACACGCCCCAGAACGTGATCTCAGCCTCGTCCAGGACGTAGCCCTGGGCGTCCGAGGGTGTGAGGCAGGGTCGCCGCCCTACCGCGCAGTCCACGTCCGCCACCGAGCCGCACCGGCGGCACACGACGTGGTGGTGGTTGTCACCCACCCGCAGCTCGAAGCGCGCCGGGCTGCCGGCGGGCTCGATGCGCCGGGCGAGCCTGGCGTCCACGAGGCAGGCCAGCGCGTTGTACACGGACTGGCGGGAGACGGTGCCGATGTCGGCCAGCACCTGGCGGATGACGGCGTCCGCGTCAGCGTGAGGCCGGCGCTCGACGGCGGCAGCCGTCGCCAGCCGCACCGGGGTGACCCGGAGCCCGGCGGTGCGGAGCGTGCCGACCATGGGTTTCCGGTCACCGCCGTCGGTGGGAGGCGAAACGACCACGGATCCAGATTAGATCTAGTCGCATATTAAAGTCAATCCAATCTATTTCTCGCGCCTGGCTTCCAGCCGGTGCCATCATCGGCTGATGCGCGGTCCCGGCGAACCTCCGACGCTTCGCCCGCCGACGCGGCCGGCCCGGCCGGCGCCAGGACCAAGGACGCACCGGCGCCGACGGCGGCTCCTGAGCGTCACCGGCGCCGCCGTGGTCACCGTGGTCGTCCTCGTCCTCACCCACGGGACCGGCCGCGGTGGCGCCGCCGCGGCGCCGGCGCCAGGACCACGCCCGACCGGGAGCCGAGCCGTCGGTGGGGCGTCGGCCACGACCTCCCCGACGACCACGGCGGCGCCGACCACGACCACCACTGGACCGGGCACACTGCCGCAGACGGGCTTGCTCCCGTCGGCCACGTCCCCGCAATTCCAGGCAGGGATGGCGGCACTGTGGCAAGGGGCGGTGGCCGGCCAGGTGGCTCCGGCAATGCCCGCCTTCTTTCCGGTGGGCGCCTATCTCCAGCTCAAGGCGATCCCCAACGCGCGCACAGATTGGCAGAACCGGCTGGTCGCCGCGTTCGCCGAGGACGTCGCCGCCGTACACGAGCTCCTAGGGGCCGGCGCCACCACCGCCACGTTCGAGGGCGTGCGTGTGCCCTCCCAGTACGGGCATTGGGTCACACCGGGGATCTGCTACAACGCTATCGGCTACTACGAGGTGCCCAATGCCAGGGTGGTCTACGAGGTTGGTGGCGCCACGAGGTCGTTCGGGATCGCGTCGATGATCTCGTGGCGGGGCCAGTGGTACGTGGTGCACCTCGGCGCCGTCCTGCGCACGACACCTTCACGGGGACTCGTCGACGAACCGGCGACAGGTCCTGGGAGCTCTGCGTACTCCGCGACCTGCTGACCTGCTGACCTGCTGGCTGGCTGGCTGACCGCACCGCGCCGGGGTCGCTGGCTGGTGCCGGGCCCGGGCTATGGTGGCTCCATGGCCCCCCGACGCCCGACGGCGGTCGCCTTCGACGTCAATGAGACCCTGTTCGGGCTGGAGCCGCTGCGCGCCCGACTCACCGAGCTGGGACTGCCCGAGTCGGCCCTGGAATGGTGGTTCGCGGTGGTGCTGCGCGAGGGTTTCGCCTTGGCGGCGGCAGGAGACGACCGCCCCTTCGGAGAGGTCGCCGCGGCGGGCCTGGCGGAGGTCCTCGCTGCCCGCGGCATCGACGCGAAGCCCGATGTCGCCGAGCGCGTGCTGTCGGGCTTCGACGAGATGGTGCCCCACCCCGACGTGCGGCCGGCGCTGTCGGCCCTGGCGGCGGCTGGCATCCCGGCGCTGTGCCTGACCAACGGCAGCGCGCAGGTGGTGCAGCGACTGGTCGACCAAGCCGACCTCGGGCCCCTCGTGTCCGAGGTGCTCTCGGTGGCCGATGCCGGGCACTGGAAGCCGAGGCCCGAACCGTACCGCTACGCCGCGGGCGTCGCCGGGGTGCCGGCGGAGGCGCTCGCCTTGGTTGCCGTCCACCCCTGGGACGTCCATGGCGCGGCGCGGGCGGGGCTGGTGGCGGCGTGGGCCAACCGGACCGGTCGGGCGTTTCCCGGCATCTTCGTCCCTCCCGACGTGGAGGGCCGCGACCTGGTGGACGTGGTCGGGGCACTGCTGGCGCTGCCCGAGCGGTGACCGACGCACCCGTCACCGCCAATGCCGCCATGGTGGCCGGGCTCGACTACCCGATGTTCGTCGTCACCGCCGCCGCCGCCGACAAGGTCAGCGGGTGCCTGGCGGGCTTCGTCAGCCAGTGCAGCATCGACCCGCCGCGCTATGTCGTCTGCATCTCCAGGGAGAACCACACCTTTCCCGTCGCCGCCCGGTCCGCTGGGCTCGGGCTGCACCTCCTCGGTACCGACCAGCACGCCCTGGCGTCCCTCTTCGGCGAGCTGACCGGTGACCACGCCGACAAGCTGGCCCGAGTGGCGTGGCGGCCCGGGGCGACGGGAGCTCCGTTGCTTGCGGCGTGCGCCGCGTGGGTCGAAGGCCGCGTGCTCGATCGCCTCGACCTGGGGGACCACGTCGGCCACCTGATCGAACCGATCGCCGGCGGCCGGGGGGACCACCCGGGCCAGCTGCACCTGCGGCAGGTGCGCGACTTGGACCCTGGTCACCCGGTCTGACGGCTCTGCCGGCGCCATCGCCGCGCCGCGCGGATCACCGATCGGTGCGGCCGCCGGGAGTGCCCTCGTCGACGTCGAGGGCCGGGCGCCGGGGCCGGCCGCCGGGGCCGGCCGCCGGGAGCGGAGTGGCCGGTCCCGGCGCAGCCGATCCGTTCCGGGCTCCTCATGAGGCCTGGAACAACACGTGCGGAGG
>JBOGGF010000375.1:0-1709 GCA_050743965.1 Acidimicrobiales bacterium | reverse complement strand
GGTGAAGCTCGACGACACCGGCCAGACCGTCTACGACGCCACAGGCCACGAGCTGGTGAAGCTTGGAGCCCAGCCCGGCGGCGGCTACGGGCTGTCGGTGCGCAACGCCGCCGGCAAGATGGCGCGGGTCAGCGCACCGGTGGCGGACAATGTCTTAACAGGACTCTCCACGTCCTCGACGACCTTCGCCACATTGAGCGGGCCGTCGGTCACGGTGACAGTTGGTGCCGCCGGTCAGGCGCTCGTGATCGCGTCCTCGGAAGTGGGGATCGATGGCGGGACAACAGCCAACTATAAGCAGGGGTTCGTCGGCGTGCAGCTCGACGGGGGAACGACTGAGACGCTGATCGGCGTCTCGCAGAGCCCGGACAAGTCGAGCTACGTCACGGGTATTCAGGTCACGGGTACGAACGCCTACCTCTGGACCGGGCTCTCCCAGGGTTCCCACACGTTCAAGTGCCTGTACCTGAGCAAGAACGGGCAGACCATCCACTTCTCGCTCAACAGCCTGATCGTCATCCCTTACTAGCCGCAGACGCTCGCGACTGCCACCCGCGTGCCCGCCATCCCATTGGCGTCATCGACCCGGAACACGACCTGCGTTCCCCGTGGCGCTGACGCACCAGCCAACGGCGACTGAGAGACCACGCCCGCTGTGCAACCTGGCTGCGTCTGCTTGTCCGACGTCAGACCCGCTGCCGTCAACGCGGCTTCGGCCGCCGTCACCGTGTCACCGACGACGTTGGGCACGATCACGGTCTGCGGCGCCGTCGTGGTGGTCGCGGTCGGCGCAGGTGTCGGCGGCGACGTCCCGCTCGGCCCCGTAGCGTCCACGGAGCCCGTCCCTGTGCCGGCTGTAGGCGTCGGAGCGGTCGTGGTGGTGGCCGGCGTGGCCGGCGGTGCCGTCGGCCCCGTGACGCCCACGGAGCCGGCTCCTGTGCTCGCTGGGGGCGCCGGAGCGGTGGTGGTGGTCGTCGGTGCCGGCAGGGCCGGTGCGGTCGTCGTGGGCGCGTCTGTCGCCGAGCGCTGGACGACGACGGTCTTCGCCGGGTGCGGAGCCGAGCCGCTGGTGGCGACGACGCCGCCGATGGCACCGCCGGCGACGACAAGGGTGGCCAGGGCCCCGAGCTTGGCCGCCTTCGAGAGCTCACGTAGGAAGGTCACTCCACCAGGTTACGCCCGTTCGCAACCGGCGTCCACGGGCACCGCAACCGAACTGATTCGCCATGCATCAGGAGGCGGCCGTGTCCACGATGTACGACTCGGTCAACGTCAGCGCCCTGCCCGCCGGCGGCGACGCCTATGCCGGGTACGTGGGCGGCCACTGGCCCACCTACGACGCCGTGGTGGCCCGCTTCCCCGGCATCCCGGTTCTCTCGATCGCCGTCAACGACACAGAGGACGCCGAGGCCCTCGACATCGAGCACGGCGACGCCGTGGTCGCCCAAGCCTCAGCGTGGAACGCCCGCCAGCGAGCCCGGGGCGTCACCCTGCCGGTGAACTACACGTCCGTGGCCAACGTCGGCTCGCTTCTGGCCCCGGTCCCCCGGTCGTCCATCCGACTCTGGACGGCCCATTACACCGGCGCCCCGCACCTCTGTTCGCCGGCGTGCTTCCCGGGGATGCCCACCACCGCTGATGCCACCCAGTGGTCCGATCAGGGCGGTGCCGGGACCTACGACGTGTCGCTCCTGTCGACAACGTTCTTC
>JBOGGF010000374.1:0-3851 GCA_050743965.1 Acidimicrobiales bacterium | reverse complement strand
CCACCGCCGGGGACGGCGAGGCGCACCATGCCGGCGCCGGCACGCGCCGCGCCGCCCGCCGAGAGCACGGCCGCACCCTCCATCCCCGGGGAGCCAGCCACCACCGCCACCGCCGTGGCCCACTTGTGCGACGAGAGCGGCCGCGACGGCACCAGGGCGGCGACGTCGCCGTCGTCGACGAGCCCGATGGCCGGCTCGCCCACCGGCAGGCCGATGTCGGCAACCCGTACCTCGCCGGCCAGCCGCCGGCCGTCGCCCTGGAGGAGGCCGGGCTTGTAGGCGGCGAAGGTGACGGTGCGGTCGGCGGTCAACGGCCGTCCGGGCGCGGCGCCGGTGTCACCGTCGACGCCAGAGGGGATGTCCATCGCCAGCACCCGGGCACCCGGCGGCGGTGGCGCGGCGTCGTAGGTGCCCCGGAAGCCGGTGCCGAATGCGGCGTCGACGACGAGGTCGCAGGGCGGCAGGGGCTCCCCGGGGGCCACGACGACCACCCGGGCACCGCGCCGGGCGAGAGCCGACGCCGCTACCCGCCCGTCGGCGCCGTTGTTGCCCTTGCCGGCCACCACGGTCACCCGGCGGCCGTAGGCGCCGCCCAGCAGGCGCGCCGCCTCGATCGACGCCGCCGTCCCGGCCCGGGCGACGAGCGTCGCCTCGGGGACCGGAGCAGCGGCGTCGGCGGCCCGCATCTCGGCGACCGTGACCACCGGGCGCATCGCTAGGCCTCGGCCACCACCAGGGCGACCGCGACCCTCCCGGTGTGCGTGAGCGAGACGTGCCAGCGCGCCACCCCCTGGCGGCGCGCCACCTCGGCGGCGGCGGCGGTGAGCCGGAGGGAGGGGGCGCCGGAGGCGGCTCGGACCACCTCCACGTCGCGCCAGCCGAAGCTGCCGATCCCCCGGCCAAGGGCCTTCATCGTGGCTTCCTTGGCGGCGAAGCGCACGGCCAGCCGCTCGGGGTCGCCCCGACCGTCGGCCCGCTCGCCGTCGGTGAACAACCGGTCGGCGATGGCCGGCCGGCGCCCGAGGACGTCGCGGAACCGGTCCACGTCGACGGCGTCCACTCCCACCCCGGCAACGGCGCTCATTCGACCGTCACCGTCTTGGCCAGGTTGCGAGGGCGGTCGACGTCGTTGCCCAGGCGCCGGGCGAGGGAGTAGGCCAGGAGCTGGAGGGGCACCACCGCCACCACCGGTGACAGCAGTGCCTCAACCCCCCGGGGCGTCCACAGGACGTGGTCGGCGGCTGCGGCGGCTGCGGCGTCGCCGTCTTCGGCCACCGCCACCACCGTGGCGCCGCGGCTCGCCACCTCGGCCATGTTGGTGAGGACCTTCTCCCGCACGCTGCCGGCGGTCACCACCGCCACCACCACCGTCCCCGGCTCGATGAGGGCAATGGGGCCATGCTTGAGCTCGCCCGCCGGGTAGCCCTCGGCCCGCAGGTAGGAGATCTCCTTGAGCTTGAGGGCGCCCTCGAGCGCCACCGGGTACCCGACGTGGCGGCCGAGGAAGAAGAAGTCCCGGGCGCCGGCCACTGCCTCGGCCACGTCCTCGACGTCCTTCGCCCGGGCCAAGGCGTCATCCACCCGGCCCGGCAGCTCGTGCAGCTCGTCGACGACGGCGGCGACCGCCGACGCCGGCATCGTGCAGCGCCGCTGCGCCAGGCTCAGTGCCAGGAGCTCCAAGGCAACGACCTGGGCGAGATGGCACTTGGTCGAGGCGACCCCGACCTCGGGCCCGGCCCGGGTGTAGACGACGCCGTCGGCCTCCCGGGCCATCTGGGAGTGGACGACGTTGGACACCACCAACGCCCGCGCTCCCGACCGCTGCGCCTCGCGCACGGCCTCGAGGGTGTCGAGCGTCTCACCCGACTGGCTCACCCCCACGACCAGCGTGCGCTCGCCGAGGACCGGGTCCCGGTAGCGGTGCTCGCTGGCGATGTCGACCTCGGTGGGCAGCCGGGCCCAGCGCTCGATGGCGTACTTGGCCACCATTCCGGCGTGGTAGCTGCTCCCGCACGCCACCACCACCACCTTGTCGACGTCGCGCAGGTCGTCCTCGGTCAGCCGCAGCTCGTCGAGGACGAGGCGCCCGTCCGCGCCCCGCCGGTCGAGCAGGGTGTCGGCGACCGCGCGCGGCTGCTCGTGCATCTCCTTGGTCATGAAGTCGGCGTAGCCGCCCTTCTGTGCCGCCTCGAGGTCCCATGTCGGGTCGACCGGGAGCGCGGTGGGCTCCACCGCCGTACCTTCGAGGGTGGTCACGCGCAGCGACGCCGACCGCACCTCGGCCACCTGGTCGTCGTCGAGGGCGTAGACGGCGTCGACCCGTCCGAGCAGGGCCGTGAGGTCCGAGGCGACGAGGGCCGAGCCCGGCCCGGTGCCCACCAGCAACGGTGCCGAGCGGCGGGCGACGACGAGCAGGTCCGGCTCCCCGGCGTGCACCACCGCCACGGCGAACGAGCCCCGCACCCGCCGCAGGGCGGCGGCCACCGCGGCCGCGAGCTCCAACTCAATGGCCAGGCCCGCCTCCACCAGGTGGGCCAGCACCTCGGTGTCGGTGCCCGAGGCCATGGTGTGCCCGGCGTCGGCCAGCTCGACCGCCAGCTCGGCGTGGTTCTCCACGATCCCGTTGTGCACCAGCGCGACCCGCCCGGTGCAGTCGAGATGCGGGTGGGCGTTGTGCTCGGTCGGCTCGCCGTGGGTGGCCCAGCGGGTGTGGCCTATCCCAGTCGCCGGTCCGGCCGGCGCTGCCCCTATCCGGGCGGCGAGCTCCTCCACCGAGCGAGTGCCGTCGGCCACCCGGGCGCGCCACAGGTCGCCGCCGTCGACGATCGCCACCCCGGCCGAGTCGTAGCCGCGGTACTCGAGCCGGCGCAGGCCGTCCACGATGGTCGCCACCTCGCCGCCGGCGACCCCGATGATGCCGCACATGGCAGCGAGGCTAACCGCCGAGGGCAGCCTCGACGACGTGGGAGAGCCGGCGGGCAGCGTCGTCGGCCCGCTCCTGCGTCGGGGCCTCGACCATCACGCGGACCAGCGGCTCGGTCCCGCTCGGGCGCAGCAGCACCCGGCCGCCCTCGCCCAGCTCGGCTTCGATCTCGGCGACGGTCGCCCACACGGCGTCGGCCGCCGCCAACCGGGTCGGATCGGTCACGATGACGTTGTGCAGCACCTGGGGCACCCGCTCGACCAGCCCGTCGACGAGCTCGGCCAACGGCCGGCCGGCGCGGACCACCACGTCGGCCAGGACGAGGCCCGTCAGGATCCCGTCGCCGGTCGTCGCCCGGTGGCGGAAGACGATGTGACCGGACTGCTCGCCCCCGAGGGCGAGCCCCTCGGCGTCGAGGGCCTCCATCACCTGGCGGTCCCCGACCGGCGTCTCGCGCACGGCGATGCCGCGGCGGGCCATGGCGTGGTGGAAGCCGAGATTGGACATCACCGTGACGACCACCGCCCCGCCGGTCAGCTCGCCGCGCGCCGCCAGGTCGACGGCGAAGAGGGCCAGGAGGGCGTCGCCGTCCACCACCGCGCCGGTGTGGTCGACGGCGATGAGGCGGTCGGCGTCGCCGTCGAAGGCCAGGCCGAGGTCGGCGCCTCGCTCGACCACCGCCCGGGCGACCGCCTCGGGATGGGTCGAGCCGCAGCCGTCGTTGATGTTGCTGCCGTCCGGGCGGTTGGCCACCGCCTCGACCCGGGCGCCGAGCTCGGCCACCACCTCGGGCGCCACGCCCGACGCCGCGCCGTGGGCGCAGTCGACCACCACGTGGAGCCCGTCGAGCCGGCGCCCCTCGACGGACTCGACCAGGTGCCGCCGGTAGTCGAGGGTGCCCGAGGGGTCGGCACCGACGGTGCCGACC
>JBOGGF010000373.1:0-8032 GCA_050743965.1 Acidimicrobiales bacterium | reverse complement strand
GGCGTTGATCTCGCCCGCCGACAGCTGCTTGAGCGCGGTGTCCTCGCCGACGTCCAGCAGGTGCTCGATCATCAGGCCGAACTGAGTGCCCCAGTCGCCCAGGTGGTTGGCGCGGACCACGTCGTTCCCCAGGTACTCCAGGATCCTGACCACCGCGTCCCCGACCACGGTCGTCCGCAGGTGGCCGACGTGCATCTCCTTGGCGACGTTGGGGGCCGAGTAGTCGACCACGACGGTGTCGGGGGCCGCGGCCGGCTCCACGCCGAGACGCTCGTCGGCGGCGATCGCCACCACCTGCCCGGCCAAGAACGCCGGGGAGAGCGTCAGGTTGACGAAGCCCGGTCCGCTCACCTCGACCGTCTCGCACAGGTCGTCGAGGGCAGTCGCGGTGACGATCGCCGCCGCCATCTCTCGTGGGTCCCGCCCGAGCCGGCGCGCCAGCGGCAGGGCGCCATTGGCCTGGAAGTCCGCCCGGTCGGACGGTCGGAGCACGGGATCGGCGCCCGGCGCCACGGTGTCGAAGGCAGCCTGGAGCCGCTCGGCCAGGAGGGACGCTACGTCGGGCATGGGCCATCTTCGCGCCCTCGCCCCACCGTCCACGGCCGGCGCGCCGCTACGGCTGGGCGTAGGCGTAGACCGGGTAGTCCCCGTACCACGTCGCCGCCGACGGGAGGAACGGCCCGTTGACGACGACGGCCAGGTGGCCCGTGGCCCCGGGCCCGGCGTCGCCCTCGACCGTGTCGATGGCGCCGTCCGGCCAGACCTGCGCCACCACTCCGGCGTGGAGCGACGTTGTGGCGTCCCGGGGACCGGAGCCGTAGAGGACGATGTCCCCGGGCACCGGTGAGGCGACCGCCGGCAGGACCGAGCCGTGGGCAGCCGACCAGTCGTAGATGCTCCCGGTGAATGTGTAGGAGGGGATCGGGACCCCCGCCTGCTGCCAGGTCCAGGTGGCGAAGAGCGCGCACCACTCGATGCAGCCGCCATACGGATTGCAGAAATAGCCTGTGTACGGGTCCGGCTGCACCTGCGACGACGCCGAGGCGACGATCGCCGGCGACCCTCCCGCCGGTGGCGGGTTGGCGAAGGAGTACTGGTAGGCGTCGGGCTCGAGCAGCAGGTAGCCCTTGCCGTCCGGCGACGGCACGATGGCGAGGTAGGGCGCGGCCGTGGGCCCGTCGGCAGCGGAGCCGTAGTAGCCGGCATCGCCGAAGGCGAAGACGCCGCCGTCGGCGCCGAGGAGCCAGTAGCCCTTGCCGTCGGGCGTCGACGCCGTGGCAGCGATCCCGGCATTGAGCGGCACCTTGGCCAGTGTGCCCTCCGACGTCGCGTCGCCGAAGGGGTAGACGGAGCCGTCGTTGCCGGCCAGCCAGTAGCCCTTGCCGTCGGGCGTCGTGGTCATTGCGACGATCCCGCCCGGGACGGCGACACCTCCCTCGGAGCCGTAGAAGGCGGCGTCGCCGAAGGCGAAGATCCCGCCGTCGGCCGCAACCAGCCAGTAGCCCATGCCGTCGGCCGTCGGCGCCATACCGACGATCGGCTCGTTGAGCGGCTGACCGCCCATCGAGCCGTAGAAGCCGGCGTCGCCGAAAGCGAACACGCCGCCGTCGAGGGCCACGAGCCAGTAGCCCCCGTCGTCGGGCGTGGCCGCGATCCCCACCACCGGGCCGACCAGGGAAAGGTTGCCCACGGACCCGTAGAACGGCGCACCGCCCACGGCATAGATCCCGCCGTCGGCACCGGCGAGCCAGTACGCGCTGCCCGACCGGTCGGTGACCATGGTGACGACCGGGGCGTTGAGCGCCAGGCCGGCGAGCGGCGCGCCACCGACGGACGCGTCGCCAAACGCGACCACCCCGCTGCCCGGGTAGAGCTGGGACCCGGCCACCTGGGGCACCGTAGCTTCGGCGCGAGATGAGCCGGCGGGCACCGGCGGCGTGGCGCCGGATCCGCCGGCGGCACTGGCGGCGCCTGCGACGCCGGCGGGGACGACGAGCCCCGCTGCGCCGACCAGCCCCACCACCACCGCCGCAAGGCGACAGTGACGGCCAATGTGGCCAATGTGGCCAATGTGAAGGCCAAGGCCGATGTGAAGGCCAAGGCCGATGTGAAGGCGACGCCGACCATCGGCTCGATCCCTCCTCATGCCAAGGCATACTGGCAGATCACCTGCGACCACGCGGGGACCCGCCGGGAGGCGGCGTGCACCCGGATGGACGGCCCGCCCTCCCGGAGCGGCAGAATGGCTCCATGAGCCACCCCGACAGCTTCCGCGCCCGATCCTCGCTCGACGTCGGCGACCGGCACTTCGAGATCTTCCGGCTCGCCGCCCTGTCGGGCGCCGAGCGCCTGCCCTACAGCATCAAGGTGCTCCTGGAGAACCTCCTCCGCCACGAGGACGGCGAGCGGGTGACGGCTGCCGACGTCGAGAAGGTGGCGGCCTGGGGACGCGCTGGGCCGGATGCGGAGTCCGAGGCGGCCGAGATCGCCTTCGGACCAGAGCGGGTCCTCATGCAGGACTTCACCGGCGTCCCGGCTGTGGTCGACCTCGCCGCCATGCGGGACGCGCTGGCCGAGATGGGCGGCGATCCCGCCCGGATCGACCCCCTCGTGCCGGTGGAGCTCGTGATCGACCATTCCGTCATCGCCGAGCGGTCCGGCAACCCCGACGCGTTCGACGACAACGTCCGCATCGAGTACCAGCGCAATCTCGAGCGGTACCAGCTGCTCCGGTGGGCGCAGGGTGCCTTCGACCGGTTCGGGGTGGTCCCACCGGGAACCGGCATCTGCCACCAGGTGAACCTCGAGTACCTCGCCCGGGTCGTGTTCGCTACGCCCGAAGGCCAAGCCTTCTGCGACACCCTGGTCGGCACGGACTCCCACACGACGATGGTCAACGGCCTCGGCGTGCTCGGATGGGGCGTGGGCGGCATCGAGGCAGAGGCGGCCATGCTCGGCCAGCCGCTCTCCATGCTGGTGCCGTCGGTGGTGGGGCTGCACCTCCACGGCGAGCAGCCCGAGGGGACCACGGCCACCGACCTCGTGCTCACCATCACCGAGCTCCTCCGGCGCCACGGCGTGGTCGGCAAGTTCGTGGAGGCTTACGGGCCCGGCGTCGCCACGGTGCCGCTCGAGACCAGGGCCACCATCGGCAACATGTCACCGGAGTACGGGGCCACCTGCACGATCTTCCCGATCGACCGGGCGACGATCGACTACCTGCGCTTCACCGGGCGCGACGAAGAGCACCTCGCTCTCGTCGAGGCGTACGCCAGGGAGCAGGGGCTGTGGCACGAGCCCGGGACCGACCGCGCCGAGGTGGTCTACACCGAGACGGTCGAGCTCGACCTCTCGACCGTGAGCCCCAGCCTGGCCGGTCCGGCACGCCCCCAGGACCGGGTGGACCTGGCGGGTGCCGGCCGTGCCTTCCGCACGGCCCTCGGGCGCGATCCCCGGTCGGGCCAGTCGAGCGACGCGGAGACCGTCACCGACGGCGACGTGGTCATCGCCGCCATCACCAGCTGCACCAACACGTCGAACCCCAACGTGATGGTCGCCGCCGGGCTCCTTGCCCAGCGGGCCGTCGAGCGGGGGCTCTCGGCCAAGCCGTGGGTGAAGACCTCCCTCGCGCCGGGCTCACGCGTCGTCATGGACTACCTCGGGCGGGCCGGCCTGTTGGAGCCCCTGGAGAAGCTCGGGTTCTACCTGGTCGGCTTCGGCTGCACCACCTGCATCGGGAACTCCGGCCCGCTCCTGCCCACTCTCAGCGATGCCGTGCAGGACCACGACCTGTCGGTCGTGTCGGTGCTGTCGGGCAACCGCAACTTCGAGGGCCGGATCCACCCCGACGTGCGGATGAACTACCTGGCGTCGCCACCCCTGGTCGTGGCCTACGCCCTCGCCGGGACCATGGACATCGACCTGACCATCGACCCCCTCGGCACCGACCAGGAGGGACGGGCCGTCCACCTGGCCGACCTGTGGCCGTCCAGCCAGGACGTTGCCGAGGCCATACGGCGCTCGCTCAGCTCCGACGAGTTCCGACAGCGGTACGCGTCGGTGTTCGAGGGCGACGAGCTGTGGCGATCCGTGCCCGCCACCGGCGGAGAGACCTTCGCTTGGGACGAGCAGTCGACGTACGCGCTGCGGCCGCCGTTCTTCGAGGACATGGGCACCGAGCCGGCCGAGGTCACCGACATCGAGGGGGCTCGTGTCCTGGCGCTCCTCGGCGACAGCGTCACCACCGACCACATCTCGCCCGCCGGCTCCATCCGGCCGAGCTCACCGGCCGGCCGGTACCTGACCGAGCATGGGGTCGACCGCGAGGACTTCAACTCCTACGGAGCGCGGCGGGGCAATCACGAGGTGATGCTCCGGGGCACCTTCGCCAACGTCCGCCTCCGCAACCAGCTGGCACCGGGCACCGAGGGTGGTGTCACCCTGCATCTCCCCGACGGCGAGGAGACGACGATCTTCGACGCGGCCGAGCGCTACGCGGCCGAGGGAGTGCCGTTGGTCGTGCTGGCAGGAAAGGAGTACGGCTCGGGGTCGAGCCGGGACTGGGCGGCCAAGGGAACCCGGTTGCTCGGGGTCCGGGCCGTGATCGCCGAGAGCTACGAGCGGATCCACCGGTCGAACCTCGTGGGCATGGGCGTGCTCCCGCTCCAGTTCCAGCCGGGCGACTCGGTGGCGTCGCTCGGCCTGACCGGGCACGAGACGTTCTCGATCACCGGGCTCGGCGCGCTCAACGAGGGCACCGCGCCCAAGGAGGTCACCGTCCGGGCCACGGGTGGCGACGGTACGGTCGAGCTCATCGCCCGGCTCCGCATCGACACGCCGATGGAGGCCGCGTACTACCGGCACGGGGGGATCCTCTCCTACGTGCTGCGCCAGCTGGCGGCGGGCTGAGGCGGGCCGGGGTAACCGGTCCCGGCGCCTGCCGGGCCGCTACGTCGGCACCCGGCGGAATGCCTCGGCCACCGATCCCGGCGGCAGGCCGGCGGCCACGGCCACCTGCTCGCCCCAGGGACGGACCATGGCGTCGAGGTCGGCGCCGGCGGCCAGCTGGCTGCGGTGGCTCCGCAGCGCTTCGAGCTTGCGCTCGAACGTGGCCGTGACGTCCACGGCCACCGTCGGCTCCGGGTACGCCATGAGCCACAACTCCCTTACCGACCAGGGCTCCAGCCCCTCCTCGAGGAGCTCGGGATGGGCGAAGGGGTTGCGGGCGTCGGGGTAGACGGCCGCCACGGCCGCCTCGCCCGCCGCCAGATGGTCGGGATGGCTGGCGAACAGCCGGTCCCACATCCGCTCGGGCGACGGGGCGACGACGCGCTGGGGGCGGAAACGGCGGATCACCCGGCTGATGTCCCGCCGGACCTCGATGGTGGCCTGCAGGCGGCCGTCGGGGTGGCCGAGGAAGGTCACGTCGGTGACACCCACGCAGGCAGCGGCCGCCCGCTGCTCCGAGCGGCGCACGTCGGCCATGTCGCTCCGTGCCGTGGCCCGGTCGTCACCGCCCGCCTCCCCGTCGGTCACTACGCAGTAAGCCACTTCCACGCCGGCGTCCACGAACGCCGCCGCGGTGCCCGCCGCCCCGAAGTCGACGTCGTCGGGATGGGCGCTCACCACCAGCACGCGGTCGGCCCCGTCACCGGGCGACCACTGCTCGATCAGAGCACGCCCTCGGAATCGTCGGGCACCCAGCCCCCGAGGTCGGCCAGCCGGGGGTCGTTCGAGAAGATCTCGACGATGGGCATCCTCAGCCCGAGACGGCGCTGGACGACCTCGGCCTCGACCACCTGGTTCCACAGGAGGAGGCTGGCGACGACGCCGGTCTTCCCGGCGCGGGCCGTGCGCCCGGAGCGGTGGAGGTAGGCCTTGTGGTCCTCGGGCGGATCGTAGTGGATCACCACATCCACCCCCTCGATGTGGAGGCCTCGCGCCGCGACATCGGTGGCCACGAGGACCGGCAACTTGCCCGAGGCGAAGTCGGCGAGCGCCCGCTCTCTATTGGCCTGGCGCAGGTCCCCGTGGATCGCCGCGGCCCGAACGCGCTCCTTGCCCAGCTGCTCGACCAGCTTGTCGGCGCCCCGCTTGGTGCGGACGAAGAGCAGCGACTTCTCCTGAGCACGGCAGATCGCCGCCGCCACCCGCACCTTGTCCATCTGGTGCACCTGGAGGAAGCGATGCTCCATCGCCGCCACCGTCTGGGTGCTCGAGGCCACCTCGTGGCGGACCGGATCGGTGAGATGGCGCTGCACCAGCCGGTCGACGGCACCGTCGAGCGTGGCGGAGAACAGGAGGGTCTGATGGGGCCGTTCCAGCCGGCGCAGCACCCATTCGACCTGTGGCATGAAGCCCATGTCGGCCATCCGGTCCGCCTCGTCGAGGACCAGGACCTCCAGGTCGCCGACCGAAAGCTCACCTCGATCTCCCAGGTCGATCAGCCGGCCCGGGGTGGCGATCACGACCTCCACCCCCTTTCGCAGGGCATTGACCTGACGGTCGATGTCGGCACCGCCGTAGACGGCGGCGACCCGGAGGTCGATCGCCTCGGCCAGCAGCGCCAGCACGTCATGGACCTGCACCGCCAGCTCGCGCGTCGGCACGAGCACGAGCGCCCGCGGCCTGGCCGGGTGGCCGCCCCGGTGGCCGTCACCGGCGACCGACTCCGCCGCCCGCTGGAGCAGGGGCAAGCCGAATGCCAGCGTCTTGCCCGATCCGGTCTTGGCCTTGCCGCACACGTCCCGGCCGGCGAGCCCGTCGGCGACCGTCAGCGCCTGAATGGGGAACGCGGTCACGATCCCCTGGTCGGCGAGGGCCTTCACCAGGGGCTCGGCGACACCGAGGGAGTCGAAGCTCCTTACGGTCTCGTAGGTATCTATGGTCATCCTGACCTCTCGATGTATCGGGCCCGGCGTCACCCACGAACGGGAAGAGGGGGGCCCGAACGCCGGTAGCGCCCGTCCCGTAGTCTACCTGCGGTTCTGCCCCACGAGTCGCATCCCCGCGAGCGCCTCGAAGCGGTCGACCCGGCGCTCGGTGGTGGACGCCACCACCGGCTACGTTGCGCCCGGACCCCACCGAGCGGAGGAGGACGCATCATGGCGAGGCTGGAAGCAGGCGACAGGGCACCCGCCTTCACCCTGCCGGACCAGGACGAACGACCGGTCTCGTTGGCCGACTTCGCCGGAGGCCCGGTGGTCGTCTACTTCTACCCGGCGGATGACACGCCGGGCTGCACCAAGGAGGCGTGCCAGTTCACCGATCTCTTCGACGAGTACAGCGCCGCGGGCGTCACCGTCCTCGGGGTGTCGCCCGACGGAGCCGAGTCGCACAGAGCCTTTCGGAACAAGCACAACCTTCGTATCCACCTCCTGACCGACGCCGGGCATGAGGTGATGGAGCGCTACGGGGCCTACGGAGAGAAGACCCTCTACGGCAAGAAGAGCATCGGGGTCATCCGCACGACCTCCCTCATCGGGCCCGGCGGCGAGATCGAGAGGATCTGGTACCACGTGCGCTCGGATGGGCACGCTGCAAAGGTGCTTGCAGAGGTAGGCGCGAGGTCGAGCTGAGCGGTCCGGACAGGAGGATCCCGACCGAGACGAGCGCTGCCGCACCTCCTCCGATCACGGCGAGCCAGCCGTGGATGGGCGTGCCCTCGCCGACGCTCGTGAGGGCGAACGAGACGAGGCCCCCGGTCACGGCGAGCCCGAGGGCCGCCAGGAGATCCCCGGAGCGGCTGAGGCGCGCGCCGGCGGAGCGCGCCGGCGGCGAGGATCGATGCCGAGATCTCTCGCGTGCAACTACCTCTGCGACGAGCACGATCAGGCCGCCGGCTCCTGCGAGCAGGGCGAGTCGCGCCGTGCCCTCCGCTCTAGTCGCCGCCAGCGCGGCTGCGAGGCCGGCCAGCTGGATCAAGACGATGGGCGCACGCAGCCGTCGGCCCGAAGGTTGCGTGATCACCGCAACCGCCTGATCCCGGGCCTCGCGCGGCGGCGGACCTCGGTCAGCATCGCGAAGGCAGCTT
>JBOGGF010000372.1:0-14628 GCA_050743965.1 Acidimicrobiales bacterium | reverse complement strand
GTCGAAGCCCTTGCCGAGCAGCGTCTCGGCCAGGTCGACGTAGGGGCTCTCGCGCAGGTCGTCGCTGTCCATCTTGAAGGACAGCCCCAGCAGGGCGATCGTGCGGGCGTCGGTCGCCACCACCCGGTTGACCACGTCGTCGATCGACAGGTGGTTGGTGGCGAGGGTCCCCGAGAGAAGGGGGAGATCGATGAAGCGGGTCCGCCCGAGGTACAGCAGTGATCGCAGGTCCTTGGGCAGGCAGGACCCCCCGAAGGCGAAGCCCGGTGACAGGTACCGATCCGAGATGTTGAGCTTGGTGTCCTGGCAGAACATGTCCATCACCTGGCGGGAGTCGACACCGAGCTCACGGAACAGGCGACCGAGCTCGTTGGCGAACGCGATCTTGGTGGCGTGGAAGGCGTTGCAGGCGTACTTGAGGCCCTCCGCCTCGCGCGGGGCGACGACGCGGACCGGGACCTCGAGGAAGGCGAGCAGCTCTCCCACGGTCTCGGCCACGCGCGGGTCGTGGGTCCCGACGACGGTGAGGGGCGCGTCGGAGAAGTCGGCGATGGCCGATCCCTCCCGCAGGAACTCCGGGCACATCCCGATCCCGACGGTGTCCGGGGCCCCCGTCCGCTCGGCACAGAGGGGGGCGAGCACCTCCTCGACCGTGCCAGGCGGGACGGTGCTGCGGACCACGAGGGCGTGGCGCTGCCGGTCGTCCTTCTGCTCGGCGGCGACGAGCGCGGCGATGTCGCCCACCACCCGCTCTACGGCGCGCAGGTCGGGCCCTCCGGTAGGGGAGGACGGGGTGCCCACGCACACGAGCGACACGGCGGCACCGGCGAGGGCCTCGCCCGCGTCGGTCGTGGCCCGGAGGCGTCCGGCCGCCACGCCGGCCTGGACCAGCTCGTCGAGACCGGGCTCGCTCACCGGGCTGGAGCCGGCGGCGACCGACCGCGCCTTCGCCGGGTCGACGTCGACACCGTGCACGTCGTTCCCCTTCGATGCCAGTACCGCCGCGGTGACGGTGCCGACGTAGCCCAGCCCGAAGACCGCGACCTTCATGTGCTCTCCCTTGCCGAAAGCCTCCTGCGCCCCATCGCTTGACCGAGCCCCGGTCACCCCCGCAGATACAGCCCGTTGCCGGCGGTATCTGGGCGTGGCGCCGGCGCTCTGGTCCTCCAGCGGCCGGCGAGTGACGGGAGGGTGCCGCACGATGTCGACGACGAGAGCCCCGGGGTATGCCATGCGGTCGGGACGGTCAGTGAGCTGGCGCATCGTTCGCAGCGCGGCGCTGGGCCCGGTGGCGCGGCGTTTGAGCCACCGCATCGCCGCGGCACCGGACCGGACACCACTGCGCCTCCTCGCCCCGCTGCGGTCCCGGCTGCGCGGTGAGGTGGACGTCGACCGGCTCCTCGAGATCCTCGACGTCCTCGACGGCGCCGGGATCGCGCACTGGTTGGCCGGAGGTTGGGGCGTGGATGCGCTCGCTGGCCACCAGACGAGGCGGCACGACGACGCCGACCTCGTCATCGGCGATTTCGACCAGAGGGCCCCGCTCGCCTGCGCCGCCCTGGCCGCCATCGGCTTCGAGCTCGTCGAGCGTCACCACCAGCCGGTGTGGATGCCGGACCAGTGGATCCTGGAGGACCGCGGCGGTGCGTCGATCGACCTGGTGAGCCTGACATGGGCGCGCTTGCGCCGCGGCGGAGGGGAGGACCCGTCACCCGCCGAGGTGTTCGTCGTCGGCGCGCTCGGCGACCGCCCCGTGCCCTGCCTTTCGGCCACGACGCAGCGGCTCTTCCATTCGGGGTTCGAGCTGCGGAGCGTCCATCGCCGGGATCTCGAGGTTCTGGCGTAGATCGCCGTCGGCCCACCCAGCGAGGGCCGGATAGGTCAGTCGGCCGCTCGGGCGGCCCTATCCATCCCGCTCGCCACCGTCGCATCGCCCGTCCCGTTGCCGCTCGTGACGTCCGGGGCACCGAGCAGGCGAAACCGCTCCCGTCGCTCCCAGCGGGCGCGGGCCGGGTCGAGCTCCATGAGCCAGACCTCGGTCGCCGTGGCCCGGATGGGCGCCATGCCGGCCAATTGGCCCGCTGCCCACCGCATGCGCCACCGCCGCCGGCGGACCCGACCACCCTCGCCCACGGTGACGTGGGGGACGACGTCGGCGAACGCCCCCTCGTACGGTCGGTACTGGGGGAACCGTTCGGCGACGGCGAACGTGAGCCGGCGGAAGGGCTCCGCCGGCTCGGGAGCGAGGAAGAGGACGCGGCTTTCGAACCAGCCGGTCCGTCGCAGCACGTACTCGAAGGGCGGCACGGCGGCGAAGAGCGCGGCAAGCTCGGCCACGACCGCCCCGTCGAGCAGGGACGGGGGGACGAACGGGACCAGGACCGTCACGTGGGCCGGCATGCCCTGCCGCCCCGTCGGGTCGAGGCGCCGGCGGTACCGGTCGATCACCGGCTCGGCTTCGGGCAGCGGCACCAGCAGGACGCTGGTCGGCGTCACGGCGCCCCCACCCGGTCGTTCGTCTCCGGCGCGGCGGTCGGCCGCTCGGGCGCCGGCTTGGCCGGCGGTGTCGACGCCGGTGCGGCACGCGGCGCCAGCAGCCGCGCCGCGTTCCCCCGGTACACCTGAAAGAGCACGTCGTCGGGCAGGTCGAGCCCGTAGATCGCCCAGCGACCGCACCGCGGGATCGGCTCGTCCGTGTAGCCGAAGCACTCGTCCGCCGTCTCGAGCAGCCGGAAGTACACCTCACGGGCCGCCGATCGCAGCGGGAACACGTCCGTCCCGAAGAGGACCCGCTCAGGGTGGTGCGTCACCAGCGCCCGCGCCGCACGGGGTTGACGACCCAGCTGCCCGGCGACCGCCGCCGTGTCGATGCTGAGGTTCGGGTAGCGCGCCAGGAGGTCCGCCACGTGAGCGAGGTTCTCTGGGTGGTACCCGTGGGCGGCCACGAACGAGGTGCGGGGGTGAGTCGCCACCATCCGCTCGAACGACTCCAGGAGCTGTTCGAAAGCTGCCCGACCGCCGGGGTGGCGCGTCCCGCGCGGGTAGCGGCGCATCTCCTCGATGCGCTCGTTGTGACGGTCGGCGGGAAGGAAGAAGGCCAGCGGGTCCGCCACGTGCACGAGAACCGGGACGCCGAGCTCGCCGGCCGTCTCCCAGACGGGCGCCACCATCGGATCGTCGTGGAGGATCCGCCGGCCCTGGACCGTCACCCGCAGCCCGAGGTCCTTCCACACCTTGAGACCCCGGGCACCGGCGTCCACGGAGCGACGCAACGACTCGGCCAGGCGGTCGGGGCCGCCGGGCGTGGTGAGCTCGCGCCAGTCCACGTGGCAGAAGGTGTGGAAGCGATCCGGATGGGCCCGGTCGTAGCGGTCGAGGTTGGCCTCCAGCTCGCACCCCCAACGACCGTCGAGATTGACCATGGCCTCGACGTTGGCCGTGTCCATCTCCGCCAGCAGCCGGCCCACGTCGCGCTCCATCCACTCGTCGGTGGGCGACAACCACCGGCCGAGGTGGGTGTGGAAGTCGATGGCGGCGACCTGGGCACGCGTAGGGCTGCTCGCCCGGAGCTCGAGCGTCGACCGCGGCGCGTACGCGGCGAGCCGCGGCGTCCGCCATCGGCGCACCGCCCAGACGGCCCGGCGGGCCACGGTGGGAGAGCGGCGTGCGAACGGGCGCGGCGGAGCCTCGACGGTGTCCGTCCCTGAGGTGGTCACGGTTGGGAGATCACCGCGCCGGCGGCCTGATACGCCGCGCCGGCGGGTTGGTGCGCCGCGCCGGCGGGTTGTCCCGGCGGCGCCCCATGGTCGGCCCAGCGCGGATTGGCGACGGCGAAGCGGTACGCGGCTTCGATCTCCTTCACGACGACGGCCGGCGTGAAGCGTCGTGCGTAGGTCTGCCGAGCCGCCGCACCGAGCCGGCGGGCCAGGTCCGAATCCTCGACGAGCCGGCCCAGCTGCGCCGCCAGCGCGGCGGCGTCCCCTGGGGGGGAGAGCAGCCCGTCGACCTCGTCGGTGACGAGCTCGGGGAAGGCACCGTGGGCGGTCGCCACCGGCGGCACGCCGGCTGCCATCGCCTCGGCGACGACCAGGCCGAAGGGCTCCTGCCATTCGGACGGCACCACCACCGCGACCGCCCGCTGCAGCAGCCGGTCGCATCCCTCTCGGTCGAGGAGGCCGTGCAGCTCGACCGTCGGGTGCGCCGCCGCCCAGGTGCGGACCTCGGCGTCCATGGGTCCCGCGCCGGCGATGGCGAGCCGCACGTGGCCCCCGACGGGCGACGCGGCGACCCGGTCCCACGCCCGCATGAGGACCCGCAGTCCCTTCACCTCCGCCAGCCGACCGAGGTAGACGACGAGGTCCTCCGGCACCCGGGCACCGGCCGGCGCCCGGACGAGGTTGGGCTTGACGAAGCTCCGCCACGCCGGCAGGCCCAGCGGCTCGAGGGCACGTCGCTGCGCTTCCGACAGGAAGAGGTACGCCGAGGGGATCCGCTGCCAGGCCCGCCGGTGCACGGCCACAGACGCCGCCACCGGCACGGACGCGACGGGCGATCCCCGGTAGCAGCCATGCCGGACAGCCGGCACGGGGACCCGGCGTTCCACGCAGTCGTTGCACGCGGCGCCTGTGCGATGGAGGAGCCCACTCGGGCACAGGAGCTGGTAGTTGTGCAGGGTCACCACGCACGGCACCCGCATGCGGTCGCAGCTGCGCAGGATCGCCGGGCTGAGGAGGGGGAAGACGTTGTGGACGTGGACGACGTCGGGGCGAACGCCCGCCAGGGCGTCGTCGAGGTCGACCACCGCCGCCCCGTTCCATATGACGCGAAGGGGCAAGAGCACCTTGCGGTGGGCCGGCCACGAGGCGATGTCGTCGCTGGCCCGCTCGAAGCGCACCACGTCGTGGCCGGCCCCCGCCAGGGCGGCGTGCTCGTCGTCCACGACCCGGTCCTCCCCGCTGGGCGACGACGAGCGGTAGCGGTTGTGGACGACGAGCACCTTCACGACAGGACCTGCTCGGTCGACAGGACCCGCTCTGACCACGGGGCCTGCTCGGCCGGCGCAGGGTGCGCCTCACCCGGTACGCCCGGCGCGGACGTGCCGGTGAGGAAGTCCTCGAGCACCGGGCACACCACGTCGGTGGCGAACTGGCGACGGAACCGCTGGCGCGCGGCGGCCGCCATCCGGGAGCGCGTCGGCTCGTCGCACATCACCTCGATCAGCACCTGGGCCGCCGCGGCCGGGTCGTCCAGGCGCAGTGCGCGTCCCTCGACCCCGTCGTCGAAGACCTGGGCGAGCCCACCGACCGGTGCTGCGACCACGGGGAGCCCGGCGGCCATCGCCTCGAGAACGGCCAGTCCGAACGACTCCCGCTGCGCCACGTGCACGTAGGCGCGGTACCCGGCGAGGAGCCGGCGGGTGTCGGGAACGTAGCCGAGGAACCGCACCTGGTCACCCACGCCGGCGGCCTGGCACCGGCGGAAGAGGGCGCGGCGCTCGGGGCCGTCGCCGATGACGTCGAGGGTGAAACGGTGGCCCCGGCGGGCCGCAACTGCGAGCACGTCGACGAGGAACGCGTGGTTCTTGTTGGGCTCCAGCGCACCGACCGTCACCAGCTCTGCGTGGGACCCCGTGGCGCGGCCCGGCGGAGAAGCCGGAGCGGCGGCGACGAAGTTGGGGATGGTCGCCGAGGGAAGGCCCTCCCGGACGCGCTGCCAGAGCTGTTCCCGGGCGGCGTCGGAGACGAAGACGAGGCCGTCGACACGCGCCAGGACGTCGGCCTCGATTCGTCGGATGGCCCGGAAGGCCCGCCCGTCGCGGGTGATGGCGCCCTTGAGCACCCACTCGTCCGCCTGCGAGCCGCAGAAGTGGACCGCCAGGACCACACGTTGGCTCGGGTCCCGGCGGCTCCGCAGCGCGGCCAGGGCGGCGCCGGGGCACTGGCAGTACACGGCGGCCGGCCCCATGGCCGCCAGCCGGCCCCGGAGAGCCCGTTCAAGGAAGAGGCGGTGGAACCGGTTGTACCAGAGGACGCCGGCACCCCCGTGCACGAGAGAGAGCAGGCGGCGCACGGCGAAGAGCGCGTCCCGCCCCGCGCCGCCGTCGGAGAACGGCGTCACCAGCGCCACCGGGAGCCCGCGTGACGCCCGGAACCCGACGAGCTCGCCGAAGTGGGTCTGGACCCCGGTGCTGCCCCGGGCACGCAGGAGCGTGGCGACCACCACCGGTACCGGGCCAGGTCCGCCCGCCGCCGGTGCCGTCGTCGCGCTCGCGCTCGCCGCCGGTGCCACGGCCGCGCCCGTGCCCTGACGCGGGAGCCGCCCCGGGCCATCACGCACCCGGGGCGGCGCCCCCTGTGGGGTGTGCCAATCCACGCTCATACGAGCGGCCCGGTCACCGGCTGATACCTCGCACTCGTCCGGCGCACCGCGTCCGACTTCCGGCGTCCGACGCCCGACTCCCGGCGTGCCAGCCACGGCCCCCCCTCAGCGGTCGGACCCACGGGCCGTGGCGGCCGCCGGCTCGTCGCCGGTGCCGGCGAGCTCGGGGGTCGGTGGTTCCGTCCCTGCGTCGTCGCCGGACCACTCCCGGGCGTAGCGCTCCTCGGCAGCGCGGCGCGAGTACTTCCGGTGCAGCGCCAGGTAAGTGGACGACGAGGTGAGGTTCTTCGCCACCGACGATCCCGCCGCGCCTTCGACGCCGAACAGCGGCACCAGCACGACGACGGCGACGACCGACACGACGAGCGAGAGCCCGCTCGACCAGAAGAGATTGCCCGTCCGGCGCGTGGTCTTCAGGCTCAGCACCGCGCCCAGGCTGACGGTGCCGGCGAGCACCCCGAATGCCTGGAGGTCCGCCGCCGCGGCGAAGTGCCCGAAACCGGGACCGTAGAGGGCGACGAGGAGCCGGTGACCGAAGAGCAGCACCACGAGGCCGATGGCCCCGACGCTCGCCATCCCGGCCACCGTGACGACACGTTGGACACGGCGCAGCCCGGGCCAGCCCCGCTCCTGGAGCGCCTTCGACGCCTCCGGCAGGCCGACACTGCCGCCGGCCTGCACCAATACGAGGGAAGGCCCGCTGACCAGGCTGATCGCCGCCCGCAGGCCACCGATCCCCGCCGGCCCGAGGAAGACACCGGTGAGCACCACATACAGGTTGCTTCCGCCCCAGGTGGTGACGGCGCCGGCCAGGATCCATCGGCTCATCCGCCAGCGCCGTCGGATCAGGTCGAAACCGCCCCGCCAGGCCGGCCGGATCGAGTGCTGCCACAGACCGAAGCCGGCCCCGGCGACGGCTCCCGACCCCCACGCGGCGATGGCGAGCACCGACGAGTGGAGCCCGACGAAGAAGAGCGCAGCGAAGGCGGCGGCCTGAACCGCGTCGAAGACCAGGTCGTTGGCGAGGGCGTGGCCCGGCGTCGCCCGCATGAACGCAACCCACCGCCAGTAGTCCTGCGCCAGGAGGAACGGGAGCCACGGTGCCAGCGCGAGGAATGCGGTGCCGTACAGCTGCTGGCCGGTCAGCCACAGCACGAGCCCTACCAGGGCGAGTGCCGCGCCGAGGGCGGCTCCGAGGCCGAGCTCAGCGGCCAGCCCGAGCCGGATGCTGCGGGCGACGTCGCCACCGCCCCGGAGGTCGTTCTCGATGGCCATGGGATCCGTCACCACTGACCGGTGGACGTCGGCGAGGACGAGCCAGACGATGTACGCCAGTGAGTAGGCCCCGAGTGCGGCGATGCCGCCGATGCGGGCGACCGCCACCCCGACGCCGAAGTTGGAGAGGGACGCGATGCCCTGGTCGAGCGTCGTCAGGACGAAGCGCGCCCCCACCGTGTGGCGGCGGTCCGCCAGCGACCGCGTCAAGCGCACCCGTGGGCGCTGGTCGCCGGGATCGGACGAGCCACCGGTCGCCCCCGCCGCCACCCGGAAGCCTGCCGGGATCGCGACCCGCGCCACGTCAGGCAGGTCGAGCAGGATCGGGTTGTCGCATCGTCGGGAGAGGGCGCCGGTCGCCGCCCTGATACCGGGCGCCGGTCGCCGCCCTGATACCGGGTGCCGGTCGCCGGGATCGCGGCCGAACGCCGTGCGGCCGATAGCGTGCTCCGTGTGAGCCCGACCTCCCTCCAGGTGCCGCCCAACTGCGACCTGACCCTCGGCATGGTGTGCATGGACAAGGACATGCCGGGACGGACGGTGTGGCGGATGGGCGCCGACGAGCGGTTCGCCAACCCGGCCGGGGTGCTCCAGGGCGGCTTCCTCGCCGCCTTCTGCGATTCGGCCATGGGCGCCGCCGCGGTGACGCACGCCCGGGGGCGCCCCGTCCGGGTCGCCAATGCCGAGATGAAGGTGAGCTTCCACGCGCCGGTGCAGGTGGGCGGGGACCTCGTCTGCGAGGCTGTCGTGGTCTCGGGCGGGGCTCGGGTGGCCTTCGTGGAGGCAACGGTGACCGCACCGGACGGCGCCGTGGCGGCTCGCGCCTCGTCGACGTTCCTACTCAACGGGCGCGACTGACCGGTTCGCCGGCGCTCGCCGCCCGTCCAGCGGGGGCCGAGTGGTCAACCCGCCCGTTTGCGGGAATGTGAGAGCGGGAGAAAGATGACCAGGGCGAACGGCGCGTCGGATGGCGGGGACGGCCGGCTGGCTGCCCAAGGACGACGGACCCAAGGACGACGGAGAGGAGCCACGACCGGTGCGACTATTCGGCACGCGAGCAGCCGGCACGACGAGGGGCAGCGTGCGACAGAGCGGCAGCGACGCCCTGCAGTTGGTGATCGACTACCTGAAGCAGGAGACCCTGGGGCCGCTCAAGGGGCTCGGGCGGTTCCTGCTCTTCGGTATCGCCGGGTCGGTCGCGTTGTGCGGCGGCCTGACGGTGCTCCTGATCGCCCTCCTGCGCGGCCTCCAGGAGACAACGGGGTCGACGTTCGCCGGTAATTGGGACTGGGCGCCATACCTGATCGTCTCGTTCGGGGCCCTCCTCTTCATCGGGCTGGCAGCATGGCGGATCACCAAGGGCCCGGCGAGCCGGCGCCTGCCGGCGGGCAAGAAGGAGGGCGGAGACTGATGCCGTTGCAGACGAACGGAAGGATCACCCGTACAGACCTGGAGGTGGCCTTCTCCCGCACGTGGGGCGACGGCCGGGAGCAGGCCACCGCCGCCCTGCCCCAGGCACTGCTGGTCGCCGGGGCGCTCGGGCTCGCCGTCGTGGCGGTGGCGTTCGTGCTCGGCAAGCGGCTCGGACGGCGCCGCTCGCCCATGGTCGAGATCCGACGGCTCTGAGCAGCGGCGGCGAGCGGTGGACGGGCTGCTGAAGCGGTTGAGCCGGACTGCGTTCCGGCGCGGCCTGGCGGGCGAGCACTGGGCTTGGCTCGTCCTGGCCGGTGCCACTTACCTGATTCGCCGCGCTCGGCGGTCCGAGGGCGCCGCCACCACCCTGGCGCTCGAGCCGGAGCAGCGGTACCTCGTTCGCCTGGTCACGCCCGACGGACGGCGAGGCCGCAAGGCCGCCAAGTACGACGTCGAGGTGGCCGGGGTGGCGCTGGCGGACAGCGCCGGACGGCCGGCTCCCGACAGTGGGGATGCGGGCAGCCAGGTCACCGGCAACTGACCGTGGGGAAACCCGCCCCCGGAGGGCCGCTCGCCGCCGGTGAGCGGGTGCTGCTGGTCGACGCCAAGGAGCGCCGCTACCTCGTAACCCTGCTCGACGGGTCCACCTTCCACACCCACGCGGGCATCGTGGCGCACGACGACGTGGTCGGCCGCGAGGAGGGCTCGATCGTGACCGGCTCGACCGGGCGCCGGTTCCTCGTGCTGCGCCCGACCCTCACCGACGTCGTCCTCAAGATGCCGCGGGGGGCGCAGGTCATCTATCCCAAGGACCTCGGCGCCATCGTCATGGCCGCCGACCTCGGTCCCGGGCAGCGTGTCCTCGAGGCGGGCGTCGGGTCCGGCGCGCTGTCGATGGCCGTCCTTCGCACCGGGGCCACCGTCGTCGGATACGAGCTGCGGGAGGACTTCGCCAACCGGGCCCGGGCCAACGTGACGGCATTCCTCGGGCCCGAGACCGACTACCGGGTGGAGCAGCGGGACGTCACCGATGGCATCGCCGAACGCGACCTCGACCGGATCCTGCTGGACATGCCCGAACCCTGGCGGGTGGTGCCCCACGCCGCCACGGCGCTCCGGCCGGGGGGGATCCTGCTCGCCTACCTGCCCACGATCAACCAGACGGCGGAGCTGCGCCAGACGTTGGACGACGGACCGTTCGGGCTGGCGGTCACCGCGGAAGTGCTGCACCGGACGTGGCACGTCACGCCGCGCTCCGTCCGGCCGGACCATCGCATGGTCGCCCACACCGGGTTCCTCACCACCGCCCGCCGCCTCGCCGGCCGGTGGAACGGCGTGGCGTGAGCTCGCCGCCGAGCGGCGGCGCGCTGAAAGGCGCAGTGGGAGGGCGCCATCGGCGCCAGGGTCACCCCCGCTCGATGAAGATGCACTCCCCGGGGCACTCCTCGGACGCCTCGACCACGGCGTCCTCGAGGTCGTCGGAGACCAGCGCCATGCCGGCCGACCCCCCGGGCTCGTTCTTGACGTCGTCGCCTTCCTTGACGTAGGCGAGGCCGTCGTCGAGCAGGGTGAAGACGGCCGGGGCGATCTCCTCGCAGAGGCCGTCTCCGGTGCACAGATCCTGGTCGATCCAGACCTTCATTCCTCGCCTTTCTCGGTTGCGGTCGACGACTGTCGCGGACCTGGCGGGGCCGGGACGCTTCGGCTGGCCGGTCGGCGGGCTCAGGCGGCTGCGCCATCGGTCGGCGCCGCGCACCGTCGACCGCGGTACCGGTCCTTCCAGGTTAGTACGGGGGCGGGGCGCTCCATCACATCTGCCGCCGGGGCGGCCGGACGGCAACGGCCATATCTGCCGCCGGGGCGGCCGGACGGCAACGGCGTTGCATGGTCGGCCCATCGGGGAGCGCCGCGCCGGCGGGGGTCACGGCCGGTATGGTGAGCAACGGAGGCAGCCCGGAAGGGCCCTCGAGCAGTCGGCGAATTCCGCCACCCAGGAGGTGAGTCCGACGTCTGATCGCCACGTCCACGACCTCGGCGGCGAGCCCGGAGTGGAGTTCGAGGCCCTGCGCGCCCGCTTGCTCGGTGCCGAGGAGGAGGTCCAGGCCCTGCGGCGGCGCCTCCAGGAGAGCCCCGGGCGCGTGCAGGCCATGGAGGAGCGCCTGCTCGAAGCCAAGGGCCAGCTCGCCCACGCCGTCTCCCAGAACGAGAAGCTGACCTTCACCCTGCAGCAGGCGAAGGAGCAATTGGCCACCCTGCGGGAAGAGGTCGAGAAGCTGACCCAGCCACCGGCGGCCTACGGGACCTTCCTCGGGACCAACCACGATGAGACCATCGACGTCTTCTCGGGCGGGCGCAAGATGCGGGTCGCCCTCCACCCCGACATCGACCCCGACGCCCTCCAGAAGGGCGACGAGGTCGTCCTGAACGAGTCGCTCAACGTCGTCCTCGCTCGTCAGGGGGAGCGGTCCGGCGAGGTCGTCACCTTGAAGGAGGTGCTTGCCGACGCCCGCCGGGTCCTGATCTTCGCCCGGGCAGACGAGGAGCGGGTCGCCGAGCTCTCGGACGCCATGGTGGGCGTGCGCCTCCGGGGGGGCGATGCCCTCCTGATGGACAGCCGGACCCAGCTCGTCATCGAACGACTTCCCCGGCCCGAGGTCGAGGAGCTGGTGCTGGAGGAGGTGCCCGACATCACCTACGCCGACGTGGGTGGCCTCGACACCCAGATCGACGCCATCACCGACGCCGTGGAGCTGCCGTACCTCCACCGGGAGCTGTTCGGCAATTACCGCCTGCCGGCTCCCAAGGGCATCCTCCTCTACGGCCCCCCAGGATGCGGGAAGACCCTCATCGCCAAGGCGGTGGCCAACTCCCTGGCCAAGAAGGTGGCCGAGACGACCGGCAACGAGAACGTCAGGAGCTACTTCCTCAACATCAAGGGACCCGAGCTGCTCAACAAGTACGTGGGGGAGACGGAACGCCAGATTCGCCTCGTCTTCCAGCGAGCCCGGGAGAAGGCAGAGGAGGGCGTGCCGGTCATCGTCTTCTTCGACGAGATGGACTCGCTCTTCCGCACCAGGGGCACGGGCATCAGCTCGGACATGGAGTCGACGATCGTCCCGCAGCTCCTGGCGGAGATCGACGGAGTCGAGACGTTGCGCGACGTCATCGTCATCGGCGCGTCGAACCGGGAGGACCTCATCGACCCTGCCATCCTCCGGCCGGGCCGCCTCGACGTGAAGATCAAGATCGAGCGGCCGGACGAGGACGCGGCGGCCCAGATCTTCTCCCGCTACCTCACGGCCGATCTACCCCTGGACGCGGCGGAGGTCGACCGGCTCGGTGGCGGCGACCACGCCAAGGCCGCCCAGGCGATGATCGAGTCGACGGTCACCGAGATGTACCGGGAGGACGACGACAACCGCTTCTTGGAGGTCACCTACCAGAATGGGGACAAGGAGGTCCTCTACTACCGGGACTTCGCCTCCGGGGCGATGATCGAGAACATCGTCCGGCGGGCCAAGAAGCTGGCCATCAAGCGGGAGATCGCCCAGGAGGGCTCGGGCGTCCGCACCAGCGACTTGCTCGAGTCGATCCGCCAGGAGTACAAGGAGAACGAGGACCTCCCCAACACGACCAACCCCGACGACTGGGCCCGCATCTCAGGCAAGAAGGGTGAGCGCATCGTCTACGTGCGCACCCTCTTGAGCGAAGACCGGGACGTACGCGGCGGTCGCGCCATCGAACGGGTCGGGACCGGGCAGTACCTCTAGGCATGCCCGGCTAGGGTCGGTCGGTGGCCACTCCCAAGGTCTGCGGGATCGAGACCGAGTACGGCATTCACACCGCCGGCCCGGACGGCAATCCGATCGCCGCGTCCTCGGTGCTGGTCAACGCCTACGCCGCCGAGGCCGATCGTCGCACCCGCTGGGACTTCGAGGACGAGACACCCGCCAACGACGCCCGGGGCTTCTCCCGTGAGGGCTCGATGCCCCCGATGGTCGAGACGCACCTGGCCAACACCGTGCTCACCAACGGCGCCCGCTACTACGTCGACCACGCCCATCCCGAGTACTCGACGCCGGAGTGCGCCGATCCACTGACCCTGGTTCGCCACGACAAGGCGGGCGAAGAGGTCCTCCGCCGGTCGATGCGGGCCGCCGCCCACCTGTACCCGGACGCCCCGGCGGTCGTCGTCTACAAGAACAACTCCGACGGCAAGGGCAACTCCTACGGGTGCCACGAGAACTACCTCATGGACCGGTCCGTGCCCTTCGCCAAGGTGGCCGCAGGGATCATCCCGCACTTCGTCACCCGGCAGGTCTTCACCGGCGCCGGGAAGGTCGGCACCGAGACCGCTGCCCTCGACCGGGCGGAGGTCCCCTTCCAGGTCTCGCAGCGGGCCGAGTTCTTCGAGGAGATCATCGGCCTCGAGACGACCCTCAAGCGGCCCATCGTGAACACCCGCGACGAGCCACACGCCGATCCCCGGCGTTTCCGCCGTCTCCACGTGATCGTCGGCGATGCCAACCTTTCCGAGGTGGCGACGCTGCTCAAGGTGGGCACCACCGCGCTGGTGCTCGCCATGGTGGAGGACGAGATGAGCCCGGCCCGGGACCTGACGCCGGCCGACCCGGTGCGGGCGATGCACCGCGTCTCGGCCGATCTGTCCCTGACGCGGCCGATCACCCTCGCCGACGGGTCGACGGCCACGGCGATCGAGGTCCAGTGGGAGCTGCTCACCGCCGCCCGCAAGTACGGCGAGGAGCGCGGCCTGGCCGTGCTCGGCGACGAGCTGGTGGCGGCGACCGTGCTCGACCGGTGGGAGGCCGTCCTGCACGCACTGGAGTCCGATCCGGCCTCGCTGTCCAAGCAGCTCGACTGGGTAGCCAAGCACGAATTGGTGCTGGCCTACCGCGAGCGCCACGGCTGCGCCTGGGACGACGACCGCCTGGCTGCGCTCGACCTGCAATACCACGACCTGCGCCCGGAGCGGTCGCTGTACGCCCGCCTCGGCATGGAGCGCCTGGTGGACGACGAGTCGGTCACCATGGCGGTGACAGAGCCGCCGCGCGAGACGCGCGCCTGGTTCCGGGGCAAGTGCCTCGCCCGCTGGCCCGAGATGGTGGTCACCGCGAATTGGGACTCGCTCGTCTTCGACCTCGGCGCCGACCCGCTGCGTCGCGTCCCTATGATGGATCCTCTCAAGGGGACCGCAGCGCATACGGCGGCGCTGCTCGAGGCGAGCGCCGACCCGGCAGAGCTGTTGGATCGACTGAGCGCCTGAGAGCGGTGGGCGCAACGAGGGGACGAAGTGATGGCTGAACGAGAGCTCAAGCGCAAGACGGCGCCGGCACGCACCGAGGAGGAGGTCACCGAGGAGGCGCCGGCCACTTCCGAGCGCGGCGAGAAGCTCAAGGCCGAACTGGACGACCTGCTGGACGAGATCGACGAGGTCCTCGAGGACAACGCCGAGGAGTTCGTACGCAACTACGTGCAGAAAGGCGGCGAGTAACCGCCGTCGCCGACCGCCGCTAGGGTGGCGCCCCGATGAGCCTCCACCTC
>JBOGGF010000371.1:0-18407 GCA_050743965.1 Acidimicrobiales bacterium | reverse complement strand
GGGGGACCTCGGCCGCCGAGGGCATGGCGTAGTCGGCCAGGGTCGCGGTTCGGGGGTTCCCCTCGGGATCGAACACCATCTCCTCCCACAGGGCCTGGGCCATGCCCTGGGCGATGCCGCCGTGCTGCTGGCCGGTCACGATGAGGGGGTTGAGGATGCGTCCGCAGTCGTCGACGGCCACGTGGCGCAGGGGGTGCACCTTGCCGGTGTCGGTGTCGACCTCCACCACGCTCACGTGGGCGCCGAAGGGGAAGGTGGCACCGGACTGGTCGAAGTCGAGCTGGACCATGAGCGGGCCGGCATCGTGGCCGTTCGCCGGGCCGTCCTCGGCCAGGGTGGCGAGCGCCGCCCACGACAGGGTCCGGGAAGGCACGCCGGCCACACCGAGCCGGCCGCCGTCGTGGACGACGATGTCGTCGGGCGAGGCCTCGAGCTGTGACGCAGCCAGCGACCGGGCCCGCTCGAGGACGCCCTCGGCCGCCCGGAGGACGGCGCTCCCGCCGATCTGGAGCGAGCGGGAGCCGCCGGTCCCGCCACCCCGCTCGACGGCGGCCGTGTCGGACTGCACGAAGCGGATGTCTTCCATGGGGATCCCCAGGTGGTCGGCGACGATCATGGCGAAGGACGTGGCGTGCCCCTGGCCGTGAGCGGAGGTGCCGACCCGGATGGTGGCAGAGCCGTCCCGGTGAACCTCCACTGCGCCGAACTCCGTGCTGCCACCGCCCGCCGTGACCTCGACGTACACGCCCACGCCGATTCCGAGCTGGAGCGGGTCCCCGCGCTGGCGCCGGCGTGCCTGCTCGGCCCGCAGCTCGTCGTAGCCGGCGAGCCGGAGGACCTCGTCCAGGGCCATGGCGTAGTCGCCGGTGTCGTAGGTAGTGCCGATCGCCGTGGTGACGGGCGCGTCGAAGGCGGGCCGGAGGTTGCGCCGGCGGAGGTCCACCGGGTCGATGTCCAGCTCGGCCGCGGCGATGTCCATCATCCGCTCGAGCATCTCGGCCGCCTCCGGCCGCCCGGCACCGCGGAAGGCGCCCATGGGCGTGGTGTTGGTGACGACGGCCGCGGCGTCGTAACGAATGACCGGGATGGCATAGACGCCGGCGGCCATGGTGCGGGTCGGCCCGAGCGCCAGTGCCCCACCGAAGCCGGCGTAGGCACCAGCGTCGCCGAGGACGCGGCAGTGCATGCCGGTGATGCAGCCGGCATCGTCGAAGCCGAGCTCGACCCACTGGACCTGGCCCCGCCCGTGCGGCATGCCCACGAAGGCCTCCGAGCGGGTCGCCACCCACCGCACCGGCCGGCCGAGACGCCGGGCGGCGACGATCACCGCCGCGTGCTCGGGCGTGACACCCACCTTGGCCCCGAACGCCCCGCCGACGTGGGGTGCCACGACCCGCAGCCGAGCCCGGTCGAGGCCGAGGTGCCGGGCGGCGCCGTTGGCGAAGGCGTGGGGCATCTGGGTCGAGACGTAGACGGTGCAGTCGTGGCCCTCCCCGTCGTCACCCGGCACCACGGCGATGGCGTCCGTCTCCATCGGCACGACCGCCACCCGCTGGTTCTCCAGCTGCGCCCGCACCACAGTGGCGGCCCCGGCGAGCGGGTCCACGTCGGCCGGTCCGGCTGAGCCGGACACCACATTGGTCCCGATCTCGTCGAACTGGACCGGGGCGCCGTCGGCGGCCGCCGCCTCCGGGTCGATCGCGGCCTCGAGGGGTTCGTAGCCCACCTCTACCAGCTCGGCGGCGTCGACGGCTGCGGCCTCGGTCTCGGCCACGACCAGGGCCACCGGGTCGCCCACGAACCGTACCCGGTCGACGGCGAGGGGCCGCCGGGCCGCCTTCTCCGCCAGGACCAAGAAGGGGTGGAACGGCGCCACACCGAGGTCGGCCCCGGTGAGCACGGCCAGGACGCCGGGCGCACCGGCCGCGTCGGCCGTGGCCACCGATCGGATGCGGGCGTGGGCGTGGTGGGAGCGGACGAAGACGGCCGACGCGCACCCGTCGATCTGGAGGCTCCCGACGAAGGTCCCGCCCCCGGTCAGGAGCTCGGGGTCCTCGACCCGACGGACGCGATTGCCAAGGAGCGAGCCGGGCATGGCGGGAGCCTACCGACTGCCGCCGCCGGCGCTGCCGTCGGCGCGCCCCGCGTGGAGGGGCGGCGGGGAACGGGTAGGGGACAAGACATGAAGAAGATCCTCGAACTGCTCGTGTGCTTCATCCATCCCGTGGCCGTGATCCTCATCTGGATCAACCTCGCCGGCCGTGAGGACCTCAACGGGTTCGAGAAGGTCGTGTGGGGTGCCTTCTCGATCATCCCCCTTGTGCCCTTCCTCTACGTCCTTGCGAGCGGTGATCTCTGGTGACCCGGCGGACGGCGACCCGCGGCACGGGGTCGCCGGTCAGACGACGTGGCCGTTCCGGGTCATCCGCAGGCGGGCAGCTCCCGGTTTCGGGCCGACATCGGTCTCCTGTGTGAGCAGGAAGTCGACCAGGCGCTGCTGCAGGGGCGAGTAGCGCTTCCGGCCGTGCGAGATGAGGTAGAAGGGCCGCTGCTCGTTGGCGCCACACACGTGGACGGCGGCCAACGTCCCCGCGGCAAGCTCCTGCTCGACGCTACAGGCGAACAGGACCGCGATGCCGAGTTGTCGTTGGACGGCGAGCTTGAGGCCTTCGGTACTTCCCATCTCGATGGCGACCGTGGCGTTCTCCAGGCCGAACGTGTGGAGCCGGTCGTCGGTCCGACTGCGTCGGCTCGCCGTGACGAGGTGCTGGCCGACGAGGTCGGTCTTGTCGACCGTCCTACCGGCCAATCGGTGCTCGGGCGAGCAGACGAGCACCAGGCGCTCCTCGCTGTAGGTAGCCACCTGGAGGTCGCGCGGAGGTGCGGGACCCGCCACGACGGAGAAGTCGAACAGGCCGTTGCGCGTCTGGTCGCAGACCTCGGACGCAACGCCGATGTGGAGAACGATCTGCGTCTTCGGATGGGTCAGGTGGAACGCTATGAGCTTCGCCGGAAGACGGTAGCTTCCAGGCGTTTCGGTCGCGCCGATCGAAGCCGACCCTGCGTGGCCCGAATCGAGGGAACGGACGTCGTCGTGTGCGCCCTCGAGGGCGGCCAGCATGCCGTTGACGTGCTCGTACACCAGCTCGCCGGTTTCGGTCAGGAGCATCCGGCGCCCGTCCTGGTAGAGCAGCTTGGTCCCGAAGTACTGCTCCACGTCTCGGACATGAACGCTGGCTACCGGCTGACTTATTTCAAGAACTCGCGCTGCCTCCGTGATCGACCTTCGATCCGCGACCTCCTTGAACGCCCGGAGCTTATTGACCGAAAGATTGGGGCGCATGAGTCAAATTACAGTTTCCCGATTGTCGGTGGTCCACAGACCACATCCGAGTGGCAACTCATCGCGGGCCCCCGGACAACCGGAGGGAACGGGTCGCGATACGACCGCGAGCCAACCATTGCTCGGTGGCAAAGTGCCGAAAGCGCGCCGGAACAGACGGCAACGACCGGAGGTCGCCGACCGGCGGCCGGTGACCGGCGACCGGCTGGAAGTCCGAGCTCCCGCGAGCTCCCGCTGCGCGGCCGTCGCTGAAAATGGCAAGACGATCGCAAACGGGCACTTCGGACCGCCGATCTCGGACAACCAGTACGGGCTGGAGTGTGGCACTGGCGTTGTGGCCTGTCAACGATGGCGTGCCGCATGCCGGGACATCGACCTCAATCCGGGGACGAGAGGTCGCTGCGTGACGCCGCCCGCGGGCGGTCGCTTGTGAACAAACTCACATGTCTTGCGCTATGAGGCCGAGCTGGTGCGGCGGACGTCCTATAGATCTATAGAAGAATTAGGCGTTGACCGTCTCAAGGCATAGGCGTACCGTAACAACCCGAACGACGAAGAAAGCCCGGTTGATAGCAGCGAAATGCAGCTGTATCGCGCTCGCAACGAGTCTGAACAGGCGGGCTGCGCAGTTGGTTGGCGTCTCGAATCGGCCCCGACGCATTGAGAGCAGAGGCAGCATTAATGGACAGCGAGAACGGCAAGAACCCTCCGGATGCAGCAGTGGACGTCCACTGCCATTATGTGAGCCGAGAGCTCCTGACGGCGGACGACCGGTTGCAGCTCCGCACACAGCAAGGCCGTACCGAGCTCTTCTACCTCGATCGACCGCTCGGACCTGTCACGCCGGAGCTCACGAGCCTGGAAGCGCTACGTGAGGACATGGAGCGGGCACGACTCAGCCGTCGCTTGCTGTGCACGGCCAGCTGGCTGACCTTCTATTGGCTGGACGCGGCCGCGGCCCAGGCCATTGTACGGTCGACCAACGACGGGCTCGCCCGTGCCGCCTTCGAAGACCCCGCGCACCTCTCGGCCTTGGCCAGCTTGCCCCTCCAGGATGTCGACGCGGCCATCGCCGAAGCCGACCGGGTCGCCACTGAGCTCGACGTGGCAGGTCTCGCCATCGGGACCAACGTCGCCGGCGTCTACCTGGACGACGAGCGCTTCGATCCGCTCTTCGAGGCGGTGCAGGACCTCGAGCTCCCGGTCTTCTTCCATCCGGACAACGTCGGGGGCATTGCGTCGCTCGACGGCTACTCGCTCCGCTGGCTCGTGGGTAATCCCCAGGAGGTCGCGACGTGCATGGCCCGGATCCTGCTCGGCGGTGTCCTCGAGCGCTACCCGCGGCTGAAGTTGTGCTTTTCCCTCGGCGGCGGAGGCATCTCGCAGCTAATCGGACGGCTGGATCACGGTTGGCGCATGCGGGAGGAGTCGCGGGCCAGGACGACGTTGCCGCCGTCGACGCTCCTCCGCCGCTGCTATGTCGACAGCATCGTGCACTCCGAGACGAGCCTGAAGCAGGTATTGCGGGTCCTGCCGGCCGAGAACGTCGTGCTGGGCAGCGACTGGCCATGGGACATGGGAACAAGCGATCCGCGGGCGCGCATCGTCGGGACGACAGGGCTGGCGCCCGGCGACGCGGCCGCCATCTTGAGCGGCAATGCACGACGGCTCGTGCGAAGGGTGGAGCGACCGACGGCGGTGTGAGCGGTGGAGGCCGGATCGCCGAGCGCGGCCGACCCGCACCTGGGGGAGAGTGACAATGGCCAAGTACCGAAGCAGTGAAGCGAAGGACGCAGCGAAGGAGAAGGTGCGTGGCATCTTCTCCGCCTTCTGTCTCCCCGAGACGGGCGACGGGCGGTTCGACGAGAAGGGCTTGCGCCGGGACATCCGGCATTACCTCGACGTCATCAAGGCCGACGGGCTGTACGTCCACGGCTTCTACGGCAACTTCTGGTTGCTCACGTCGGAGGAGCGGCGCCGCGTCACCGAGGTTGTCGTCGACGAGGTCGACAGTGCGGTGCCGATCATCTGCCGCTGCGCCCACGCCAGCATGCGGGAGACGATGGACCTCATCAGCCATGCCGACTCGTGCGGGATCGACTTCATCTCGCTCATCGGGCCCCCGTACGCCGGGCACTCGGACGCGATGATCGTGGACTATTTCGAGCACGTGGCGGCGTCGACTGACCTCGGGCTGTCCATCTTCAACACGCCACAGGCCGGCTACGTGATCTCGCCGGAGCTCATGGCCCGACTGGCCGAGATACCCAATGTGTGCGCGCTGAAGAACGACATCGACATGGTTCACACCATCCGGGTGCGCCAACTGGTCGGCGACCGGATCGTGGTGGTGGACCCCTCCGAGGAGCGCTTTTTCGTCAACATGGCGGAGTTCGGTCAGACGGCCATCTACACCGGCACCAACTACATGTTCGACTCGGCCGAGGCGACGCCCATGCACGACTACGTGCACGCAGGCCTGGCTGGGAACGTGTCGCTGATGGCGGAGCGGTATTTCGGGATGGAGCCGATCCGCCAGGTGCACCACAAGTGGGTGCTCGAGCCCTGGCAGGCGACGGGCGTGTGCCCCATCTCGACGATCAAGCGGTGGACGGAACAGCTGGGCCTTACCGGTGGACCGGTCCGGCCGCCGCTTCCCTCCCTCCCGGCGGACGAGACCGCGGCGCTGGTCGATGACCTGCGTGCAGCGGGGCTGCACGTGAGCGGCACCGACGCGATGCGGAGCGCGGCGCCGTGAGCGCGGTGGCGTGGGTGGCGGGCGGTGCGGGCGCCATCGGTGGTGCGATCGCCCGAGGCCTGGCGGCGGACGGCTTCGCCATCGGGATCATCGATCGCGACGCCGACGGAGCGAAGCGGGCCGTTGCCACACTCGAGGCGGACCACGGAGTGGCCGACGCCGCGCCGTGCGACCTCACCAGCATCGAGGGAATCCGGTCGGCTGCCGCCGAGCTGACGGCACGGCTCGGCGAACCGCACGTCCTCGTTCATGCGGCCGGCATCTATCCCCGTGCCGCGGTGGCCGAAATGGACGCCGACGAGTGGACCGCCGTGCTGGCGACCAACCTGACCAGTGCGTTCGTGCTGTCGCAGGCCGTGCTGCCATCCATGCTCCGCAGGGCGGATGGACGGATCGTGTACGTCACTTCCAGTCTCGGCACCTCTGGGAGCGAGCGGGGTGCGCACTACGCAGCGTCGAAGGCGGGCCTCGACGCCCTCATGCGCTCGCTCTCCTCAGAGGTCGCCCACCACGGCATCGGGGTGAATTGCGTAGCGCCCGGGCTCACCGAGTCGCCGATGATGCGGCGGGCCAACTCCGACGCGTACGTCGAGTCGGTCACTGCCGGACTGCCGGGGGGCCGGTTGGGTCAGCCGGAGGACGTGGTGCCGCTCGTGCGCTTCCTCGTGGGCCCCGGCGCGCACCACGTCACGGGCCAGGTCTACGCCCTGCGGTAGCGACGTAGACGGCGAAGGCCATGAGAAGTACGGCAGCGCACGAAGACAGTGAACACCGACAACGAGCAGGGGGGCAGTGAGCAATGTGCCATCCGGAGGCCGTCCAGGGGAGCACCAGCCCGGACGTCGAGCGCCAGGAAGTCACGATCGATACGGGCGACGGCGCCATGCCGGCGATGCTCGCCCAGCCGCCCGGTGCCCGCGTGGGTGCGGTCCTGGTGGTGAGCGACATCTTTGGGCGGAGTCCCTTCTACGAGGGCCTGGCAGCACGGCTGGCGGCGTCGGGGTTCGCGGCGCTCGTGCCCGAGTACTTCTTCCGGCAGGGGCCGCTGGCCGAGGTCCGGATCGAGACAGCCCAGGCGCGGCGGGCGCAGCTCGACGAGAACAGGGCACAGGACGACTTTCTGGCCGCGATCGACTGGTTGCAGAAGGAGACGGGCGCCAGCCGGGTCGGGACGATCGGCTTCTGCATGGGCGGCACCCAGGTGCTGGACCTGGCGGCCCGGCGCCAGGACCTGGCGACCGCCTGCTTCTACGGTTTCCCAGCGCGCCTTCCATCAGCCGGGCCTCGCACGGCACCGGCGCCGCTCGAGGTCGTCGACGCCATCACCGGCCCGATCCTCGGCTTCTGGGGCGACGCCGACGCTGCGGTCGGGATGGCGAACGTCGAGGAGCTCGCCCGGGAGATGGCGGCCCGCGATGTGGACTTCCGCTATCGGATCTACCCGGGCCTCGGGCACGGCTTCATGGCGGCGTCGCGCCTCGATCCCGACGGACCGGGTTACGCCGAGTCGTCGGAAGCGTGGGAGGAGACGGTGCAGTTCCTAAACCAGCACCTGCGCCAGTAGCCGTACCGATCCCCCGGCGGCGGGCAGCGCGCCGCATGGGATCTCCCCGGTGGACAAGCGGTCCACCACACACGCTGCCACCGTCGGAGATCACCAGTAGAGATAAGAAGTGGGGGAAAACGTGGTATCGATCCTGATCCTCGGGCTCGTGGATGCTGCGGTCGTCGGCTTGGCGGCCGTCGGTCTGACGCTCCAGTTCGGCGTGACCAACTACCTGAACTTCGGCTACACGGAGTGGATCACGTTCTCGGCACTCGTCGCCTACACCTTCAACGCCTCGCTTGGGCACGTGAACATCTGGTTGGCCCTGGCGATCGCCGCCGTGTTCTCTGCCGGTCTTGCAGTGATCATCAACCGGCTGGTCTTCGCCCGCTTCGCCCGTCGGTCACGGGACCCCTTCACGGTCCTCATCGTGACCTTCATGGTCGGGTTCCTCATGAACCAGACCTACCTGCTGATCTGGGGCGGCAACAGCCTCGAGCTGAAGGGCGGCAGCGCCAGCGCCAGTATCTTCTCGATCGGGTCGCAGCAGGTCAGCCTGTACCAGGTCATCTCAATCCTCGTCGCCATCGGGTGCATGTTGATCCTTGAGGCGTTCCTGCATTTCACGCGCGTCGGCCGATCCATGCGGGCGGTCTCGGACAACCAGGGCCTGGCAGTGGCGTGCGGGCTCAACACCTCCCTTGTCACCGACATCGCCTGGGCCATCTCCGGGCTGTTCGGGGGGATCGCTGGCGTGGTCCTCGCCATTCAGGTCCACGCTTTCACAATCGGGCTCGGCAACGGCTACCTCTACCTCATCTACCCGGCGGTGGTGATCGGTGGGATCGGTAGCCCGAGCGGCGGCCTGGTCGCAGGCCTGCTCGTCGGCGTCGTCGCCGCCCTCGGCTCGCTGTACGTGCCGGCAGAGGTTTCGATCGCGGTCATCTTCGCGGTGATGGTCGCGATCGTGATGCTGCGACCCAGCGGGCTGCTCGGCACCGGGCGTCACCCGTCGATGCTGGAGGCGTGACATGAACTCGCTAGAGGCCTACCTGTTCAACTTGGCGATCTTCGCCGCTATCAATGCGATCACCGTCATCGGGCTGAACCTGCAGTTCGGGACGGCCGGACTCCTCAACCTCGCCTATATCGTCCTCGTCGCCGTCGGGGCCTATGCCACCGGGATCGCCTCGCTGCACCCGGCGGCGGCCTTGCACAGCCACTACATCAGCTACATCGGCGGCTTCGGCTGGCAGTTCCCCTGGAACCTCCTGTTCGGGATCGTCGTGACGGTGGCGGTCGGACTCCTCCTGGGCATCATCGTCTTCAGCCGGGTGTCCCTCTGGTACATGGCTGTCGCCCTCGTGTCGATCGGCTACGCCTTCCTCACCATCATCAACGACGTCCCGAGCCTGTTCAACGGCTACATCGGGCTCAGCAATGTGGCGATGCCCTTCCAGGGGGTGCTGTCCGGCGGCGCCGACCAATTCGCCTTCCTCGCGATCTGTATCGCCGGGGTGGCCCTCGTCCTGGGCCTCGCGTGGCGTCTCGAGCGAGCGCCGATCGGTCGCGTCTGGCGTGCCATACGGGAGGACGAGGTAGGCGCGCAGGCGCTCGGCAAACGGGCGTTCACCTTCCGCCTCTCCGCCTTCGCACTGGGCAGCGCAGCGGCGGGCCTGGCGGGCGGCCTGACGGTCATGTATCTCGGGTCGTGGAACACCGAGGCGTGGCAGCCGAACGAGACGTTCCTCATCTTCGCCGCGCTGATCGTCGGCGGGCGCGGCTGGAGCATGGGCGGGGTGCTCGGCTCACTGCTCGTCTACGATGCGCTGATCGACGGCAGCAAGTATATCCCGGTCGTCGGTCACCAGCTCCAGCTGCTCCCCTTCCTCCAGGCCGTCTTCCTCGCCGCCGGCGTCATGGCCATGCTCTGGTGGCGACCCTACGGACTCTGGCCCGAACCGAAGGACCGCGTGCCGAAACCGCTCTGGGCGGGGCACGGCATGGAGCGAGCGGCGCCGACGGCTGCCGCCGAGCAGCCCCCTGCCGTCGAGCCGGTGGTCGAGCTGCAGCACCCCACGGGGGTCGAACGATGAGCGCCGACCAGGCCATCCTCGAGGCGCGTGGGGTGCGGCACGCGTTCGGCGGGGTGCAAGCCGTCAACGACACGAGCTTCACCATCCGCCAGGGAGAATTCGTCGGGCTCATCGGCCCGAACGGCGCCGGCAAGACGACGCTGCTCGACTGCCTCTCGGGCCGGATCCGCAACTACCGAGGTCAGGTGCTCTTCGAGGGCACGGACATCACCAAGCGTCCCCTCGACGCGGTCGCCCGGGCCGGGCTGATTCGCTCCTTCCAGGTCAGTCGCGTCTTCAACCGCCTCACGCTGTTCGCCAACCTGATGGTCGCGTCGCAGGGTCAGAAGGGTGAGAAGCTGCGGTGGGCGTTGACCGGTCGCTGGCGCGATGAGGAAGAGCAGATCCAGGCCCGCGTCATCCAGATCATCGAGGAGTTCCGCCTCGCCCCGTTGGCCGACGCCTACGCCAGTGAGGCATCGGGCGGGCAGCGACGCCTCATCGAGCTGGCCCGGCTCATCCTGGCCGAGCCCAAGATGCTGCTCCTCGACGAGCCGTTCGCCGGCGTCAGCCCGGCCAACCGCAAGAGCCTGGCCGAATGGCTGAGCTTCATCAACAAGGAGAAGGGCCTCTCGGTCCTCATGGTGGAGCACCGGCTCGAGCAGGTCGAGCGACTGTGCTCCACCGCCATCGTCATGGCTAACGGACGGCCGATCGCTCGGGACGCCATGTCGGCGTTGCGACAGGACCGGGCGGTCGTCGACGCCTACTTCGGAGGTGCAACGGAATGAGCCTCGAACTGCAGGCGATCAACGCCGGGTACGGGTCCCAGCAGATCCTCTTCGACGTGTCGGTGACGTTCGAACGGGGGAAGCTGACGGCGATCATCGGCCCCAACGGAGCCGGCAAGTCCACCCTCATCAAGTCCCTCTTCGGCCAGGCCCACCTGTTCGAGGGCGGTGTGCTGCTCGACGGGGAGGAAATCAAGCCGATCCGTGCCCGGGAGCTGATCCGCCGCGGGGTGGCCTACGTCCCCCAGCTGGCCAACGTGTTCTCCGCCCTCACGGTGCGGGAGAACCTCGAGCTCGGGGCGTACGTGCGTTCCGGCAAGGGCCTGGACATGGTGCTCGAGCTCTTCCCCGACCTCGCGGCCATCATGCGGCGCCCGGCCGGGAAGCTGAGCGGGGGCCAGCGCAACATGGTCGCGATCGGCCGGGCACTGATGTGCGACCCCACCGTCCTGCTCCTGGACGAGGCCACGGCCGGCCTGTCGGTCACACGGGCGCGCGCCGTGTGGCAGTACCTACTGCGGATCGTCGAGAGCGGCATCGCCGTCGGCGTGGTGGAGCAGAACGTCACGGCCGCCTTGGACAACTCCGACTACGTGTACGTCCTGGCGAGCGGGCGGGTGCGCCAGGAAGGGACATCGGCCGCCCTGGCCAAGGACGACGGGCTCGAGGACATCATGCTCGGGGCCGAAGCGGTCTACGCCGGGTCGTCCGAATAGGTGTGCGCCTCTACGACGAGAGCAGTGGCGCGATCGGAGCAGGACGTCGGTGAGGGGACCGGAGCGGTGAGTCGTATCGAACGGATTGGCAGCAGCAGAGCTGCAATGCAGGGAGGGAGAGAGGAATGATCGGACGAGGAACGGCAGGAGCGGGGGGACGCAACGGGGCCCGCGCTGTGCGACGGGTACGGCCCAGCGTGGCCGCGGTGGGGGCGGTCGGGATGGCGGCGAGCCTGCTGCTCACGTGTTGCGGCGGCGCCAGCACGGCCTCCGGGTCGACGACTACGTCGTCGTCGGGGGCGAGCACGGCGCCGAGCCCGAAGGGGACAGTTCAGGTCGGACTCCTGGCCGAATTCAGCGGCACACGGGCGACCCTGGGGCCCGAGAAACTGCAGGGAATGCAGCTCGCCGCCCAGGCCATTGACAAGGCCGGCGGGTGTGACGGCAGGACCGTGGCCATCTCCGAGATCGACGCTCCTGATCCGGTCGACACCACGACGTCGATTGATCAGGCGCTGTCGTCCAAGAGCCTTAGCTTGATCGTCGGGCCGGACGTCAACAGCTACCAGACGGCGCTGCCCACGCTCGAGAAGGCGAAGATGGTCAACTTCAGCTACCTGGGCACCCCGGGTGAGTACACGTCCCAGCACTGGAACTACAGCTTCGAGTCGGTTCCCTCGGACGCCTTCGATGGCGCGGCGATGGCCTACTACGCCAAGGTCGCCGGCTACAAGAAGGTTGCGGTCGTCCTCGACGCCACCCAGGGGTCCGAGGACCTCCTCCCGTCCATCGAGAAGATGGCGAAGCACGACGGCACGAAGATCGTCACCAAGTCGATCATCCCCGAGAGCGCGCCATCCTACAGCGGCTACATCCAGAAGGTTATCGCCGCCCACCCACAGGCGGTCCTCTTCCAACTGTCCACCAACGCCCTGGCGGGCGAGTGGTCGTCGGAGTGGCAGCAGGCGGGGGGGACGAAGATCCCGCTGATCGGCAGCACATTCACCGCGGCCGGTGCCTACATCCAGGCAATGGGAACATTCGCCGTGACACACCTCGTGTCGGCAGTGGCGGCCCTGGCGGCGAACAACAAGGCAGGGACTGCGTTCTTGAAGAAGTTCACACAGCAGTTCCACACAACCCCACCGGTGTACGCGTCGCACTTCTACGACGCGTTGACGGTGGCGTGCCTCGCCATGGACCAGGCGAAGTCGACGAAGCCGACAGTGTACGCGAAAGACGTGACCAAGGTCACGAGCCCCGGCGCCGGCAAGACCGTGGTCTACACATACGCCAAGGGCTACCAGCTGATCCGCCAGGGCAAGGGCATCAAGTACTACGGCGTGAGCGGTCCCATGACTTACAACGCCAACCATGAGGTCACCGCCCCGTACCAGATCGTCAAGACCGACGCCAAGGGTTCGACGACGCTGGTCAAGAACATCTCGGCGACAGCCCTCGCGCCCGGCGTGGCGTCCTGATCTGCCCGGCCCGAACATCGCAGTCGTGCGGCGCCCGCGATCGGAGGATCGATGAACTACCTCAAGGAGATGGTCCGGCGGGGCCAGGTCCCGCTCGGGCTGCCGGTGATGGAGTTCGCCACGCCCGGGCTGATGGCGATCCTCGACGCCGCCGAGGCGGACTTCGTCCTTCTCGACATGGAGCACGGGTGCTTCGGCATCGACACCATCCGGCGGGTCCTGGCGACCGCCCGGGGCCTCGACGTGACCCCGATCGTCCGGGTGCCGTACGGGCGTTACGAGTACATCTCCCGAGTGCTCGACTCCGGCGCCCGCGGCGTCATGGTGCCACGGGTGGAGAACGCGGCAGAGATGGCGGCGGTCGCCTCGGCCGCGCACTACCCGCCGGAAGGCATCCGTGGTGCCGCCTACGGCATCGCCCATGACGACTTCACCCCGGGGGACCCGGTGGCCAAGATGCGACAGGCGAACGAGGGCGTCCTCGTGATCGCCATGATCGAGAGCGCCGAGGGACTGGCCAATGTCGAGGCCATCGCCGCGGATCCCGGCGTCGACGTGCTGTGGATCGGCCACTACGACCTGTCGGCGTCGCTCGGCATCCCCGGGAGGATCGACGATCCCCAGATGGTCGCGGCCTTCGACGCCGTGCGGGATGCAGCGATGGCGAACGGCAAGATCGCCGGCCGCGGCGTCATGACCCCCGGCGCGGCGTGCAAGTGGGTGGACGCCGGCTACCGGATGTTCACCTACTCGCGGGACATCGAACTGATGCGATCCCACCTCACTCGGGACCTATCCGAGTGCCGGGCTGGGTTCGCCGAGCAGAAGGAGTTGAGCCATGACTGACAGCGTGTCCGAGCTGCAGGCGCGGGTTGAGACGGCTTCGGCAAGCTTCCAGAAGCTTGACGCCCTCGCACCGGGGCACCCGGGGCCACCCGACCCGGCGACGGGCGAGCAGTGGGGCCCGGGCAATGTCCTCGGTCACATGGCCGAGATCCTGCCGTTCTGGACGGGTGAGATCCGGCGTGCGCTGCACGGCGCAGAATGGATCGGGCGCGGTGACGACGGTTACGCGGTGCGCCGCGGCGCCATCGACGCCGGGCCGACCCTGGACCGCGGCGAGCTGTGCACCGCGGTCGGCGCAGGTATCGAAGGCGTGCGCCGCCTGCTCTCGGCGGTCCGCGACGACGACCTCGGACGCGAGATCGAGCACCGCCGGGCGGTGGGCACCGAGCACAAGTCGATCGGACAGGCGATCGAAGACGTGCTGGTCCGCCACCTCGAGAGCCATGTGCGGCAGCTCTCGGAAGTCCTGTAGGTGACGTGGGGGTGACGCCGACCATGTTCCGCTGGGGCCTCGTCGGCCCGGGGCGGATCGCACAGACGGAGATCGCTCCCGCCATCTCGATGGTCGAAGGCCACGAGTTGGCTGTCGTCGTGAGCCGCGACCGGGAGCGGGCGGACCAGTTCGCCAAGGAGCACGGGGCCGGACGGGGGGCGACCTCCTACCAGGAGATGCTGGCCGACGACGCCGTCGACGCCGTCTACATCGCGACGCCCAACGCACTCCACGGCGAGCAGGTCGTCGCCGCGGCCGAAGCCGGCAAGCACGTGCTGTGCGACAAGCCGCTCGCGACCAATTCGGCGGATGCCCGTCGTGCGGCCGAGGCCTGCCGGAAGGCGGGGGTCCAGCTGGGGATGATGTTCCAGTCACGGCGCTTCGACGGTGTCGAGCACGTCGCCGGCCTGGTGCATGACGGGGTGATCGGGCGGCCGCTCCTCGCCCAGGTCGAGATGGGGGCCGGGGGCAAGCAGCCGGCAGGCTGGCGGCGCGACCCTGTGCTCGCCGGTCTCGGGACGATCAACAACATGGGAGTCCACGCCTTCGACCTCCTCCGCTACCTCCTCGGTTCGGAGGTCTCGGAGGTCACGGCCATGGTGGAGCGCGACGGGGAGGGCGGCGTGGACACCACCGCCTCGATCCTCCTTCGCTTCGACCGCGGGACCATGGCGTACGTCAACGTCAACCATCCCGTTCGCTACCCCCAGGACAACATCGCCCTGTACGGCACCGCGGGTCGGATCCAGGGGCTCAACATGACCCGTCCCGGGCGGCACGGTCTCTGGGTCGTCACCACCGAAGACGGCCAGACCGAGATCGCGGGGGCCACGAGCGCCGGGTACGCCAGGACGCTGGAGGCGTTCGCCCGGTCGGTTGCGGCGGGAGCACCGCCGACCCCCTCCGGTGAGGACGGGGAATTGAGCGTGCAGCTGACGGATGCCATTGTCGAGGCGGTCGACACGGGCCGGATCGTCCCTGTCCCGGCGTGAACGCGAGCGAGGGGGAACCAGGCATGTTTGGGTGGAGGAGGAGGATCGGATACATCTCTCCCGGTGCGCTCGAGATCTCGGTGTACGACTTCTACCAGATCGCCCCCGAAGGCGTCGGTCTCGTCGCGCTCAGCCTCCCGATCGGCGGCTGGGAGGTCGGCGAGTACTCGAAGAACCTCGAGCCGGTGGAGGATGCTGCCGCCTACCTCGCTCGACGCCACGTCCACATGATCGTCCACGCCGGCGCCCCGCCGGTCGCGTCCCGTGGTGCGAAGTTCATGTCGGAGCTCGTCGACCGCATGACCATGCGTACGGGGCTTCCGGCGTCGACGGCGCTGCACTCGGCAATTTCCGCGTTCGCGACGCTCGGTGCGCAGCGGGTGGCCGTCGTGACGCCGTTCCCACCGGAGACGCACGCCAACATCCTGGCCGTGCTCGAGGAGGTAGGCCTCTCGGTTGTCCTCGAAGAGCGATTGGACGCCGATTTCATGTTGCTCCACGAGATCAGCCCGCAGCGCGTGTACGACTTCGTGACGTCGGCCATACGGCGCGGGGGTCCCACGGTCGACGCCGCGTACGTCCCTTGCCCCCAGTGGCACGTCTTCGAGATGGTGCGGCACCTGGAGGGCGCGACGGGGGTGCCGATCGTGACGAGTGACGGTGGGGACTTCTGGTACGCCTTCCGGGAGCTCGAGATCCATGACGCCCCGGCCGGCCATGGCATTCTGCTGGACGGGCTGCGAAGGTAACGGGAAGGGCGTCACGGGTGCGCTACATCGTCTACGGAGCAGGCGGGATCGGGAGCGCGGTCGGCGGCCGTCTGTTCGCCACCGGGCACGACACCGTCCTGGTGACCAGGGGCGCGCACCACGACGCCCTCGTCCGTGATGGGCTGCGCCTTGCCTCGCCGGAGGGCAGGGACACCCTGCCCGTCCCGACGGTCGCCACCGTCGACGATGCCCGACCCGGCGACGGCGACGTTGTCCTCCTGGCGATGAAGAGCCAGGACACCGAGGCGGCGCTGGAGGCGCTGGCCGGGCAGGCTGCGACCGACCTGCCGGTGCTCTGTCTCCAGAACGGGGTGGAGAACGAGCGACGGGCACTGCGGCGCTTCGAGCAGGTGTACGGCGTCTGCGTCGTCCTCCCGGCCACCTACCTCGAGCCCGGGTGCGTCGACGTTCATGCGGCACCTGTCTGGGGGATCCTGGACCTCGGCCGCTACCCGGCCGGCGTCGACGGGCGCTGTGACGAGATCGCTCGCGACCTCGTAGCCGCGGGGTTCAGCTCGAACCCGACGGCCGACGTGATGCGCTGGAAGTACGGCAAGCTGCTCATCAACCTCGGCAATGCGCTCGAGGCGGCCTGCGGGCGGGAGGCGCTGGAGAGCGAGCTCGGTCGACGGATCCGGGCCGAGGGGCGTGCGTGCCTGGATTGGGCAGGCATCGAGGTCGTCTCCGACGACGAGGACCGCGCCCGCCGCCAGGTACTGACGCGGGGGACGGTGGACGGCCGGGCGCGGCAGGGCAGCTCGTCCTGGCAGAGCCTCGTCCGCGGCACCGGGACGGCTGAGGCCGACTACCTCAACGGCGAGGTGGCCATGCTCGGTCGGACCCTGGGCGTGCCCACGCCGGCCAACATCATCATCCAGGGGGTCGCCCACCGTATGGCACGGGAACGGATGTCGCCAGGATCGTTCCCGCTGGCCACGCTGCTCGCCGCGCTGGCGTCAGCCGACGCGGCCTCCGCCGGGGTGGGCAGCGGCATCGCCGCCGGCTGAGCGAGGCCCGATCGGGCGCTACCGTGACGGGATGCCGGAGGGGCGGGTGTGGTTCGTCACGGGGGCGGCGCGCGGGCTCGGGGTGGTAATCGCCCGGGCGGCGCTGGCGACAGGCAATCAGGTGGTGGCGACGGGGCGTGACCGCGCCGCCGTGGCCAGCGCCGTGGGCCCGGCCGACGACCTCCTCGTGACGGCGCTCGACGTCACCAGCCCGCAGCAGGCCGAGGCGGCGGCCGCGGCGGCGGTCGAGCGGTTCGGCCGGATCGACGTGCTGGTGAACAACGCCGGCTATGGGCAATTCGGCTACTTCGAGGAGCTTTCCCCGGCCCAGATCGAGCGGCAGTTCGCCACCAACGTCTTCGGGGTGATGCACGTGACCCGGGCCGTGCTGCCCTACCTGCGATCCCAGCGTGCCGGGCACGTGCTCACCATCTCCTCGGCCTCGGGACTGGTCGGCGGGGCCGGCCGCAGCGCTTACCACTCGTCGAAGTTCGCCCTCGAGGGGCTGATGGAGTGCCTCCACCTCGAGCTGGCGCCGTTCGGCATCGCCACGACCGTCGTGGAGCCGGGCTTCTTGCGGACCGAGTTCCTCGGCGCGTCCTCCCTCCTCTACGGCGAGCGCGAGGTAGCCGAGTACGCGGCCCGTTCGGCGGAGCTGCGCGCCTGGCACGACACCAAGCGCGGCCACGAGGAGAGCGACCCCGCGAAGCTGGCGCAGGTGCTCGTGGCCCTCGTTGGCTCGGACCCGCCGCCTCGCCGGTTCGTCGCCGGGAACGACGCCTACGAGCTGGTCGAAGAGGACCTGGCCCGCCGCCAAGTGGAGCTCGCCGCCGGTCGGGAGCTGTCGACCTCGATCGGCGTCGACTCGATCGGCGTCGACTCGGCTGGCGGTTCCTGAGCGACGCCGCGGGGAGCGCGGCCGATTGCAGCACGCGACCCGCGGGTATCGCGCGGCGATGGCGGGCTCGAAGTTGAAGGTCAGGATCGATTCGGTGCAGAGCACCCATCCGGCGGCCGGCGTGGCCATCGCCACGCTGCTCAAATTCAAGGACGACCGGTCCTCGCGGATGGCAGCCACGATGGCCTTCTGGGCCTTCTTCTCCGTCTTCCCGCTCTTCCTCCTTCTTGTCTCCCTTCTGGGCTACTTCCTCCCGCCGTCGACCAAGTCGAACGTGCTGCACCACGTAGCAGCTCTCTTCCCCCTCCTCGACCCGACGAGCATCGGCAACCTGTCGGGCAACATCTGGTCGATCGTGGTGGGCGGAGCGACCGCCCTCATCAGCGGCACGGCGGTGATGAGGGCCGCCGAGTACTCCTTCAACTCGGTGTGGGACGTTCCGCTGGCGGAGCGGCCCAAGTCGGTCCAGCAGATCGTCCGAGCGCTCGAGGCGCTCGGGACGATCGGCGTCGGCTTGGTGCTGAGCACGGTGATCAGCGGCTTCGTGACCGGGCAGGACATCGGTGTCAATCTCGGGGCGGTCGGCCGAGGCGCCGGCTACGTGATCGCTGCCGCCCTCGACGTAGGACTGTTCATGGTGGCGTTCCGGATGCTCACGGCGCGTGAGGTCAGCTTCCGCGACGTCCTGCCC
>JBOGGF010000370.1:0-2960 GCA_050743965.1 Acidimicrobiales bacterium | reverse complement strand
CCCCGGGCCTCGAGGGCGGCGCGGGCTCGGGGGTCCATCGGCTCGCCCACGTGCCAGTGGCCGGTGCCGGCGCTCGTGATGTGGACACGGTCGGCCAGGGTGCCGGCGTCGAGCGCCCGGCGCGCCGCCAGCTCGCGGAGCACGACCTCCGCCATCGGTGACCGGCAGATGTTGCCGGTGCAGACGAGGCAGAGGGTGAAGGGCGCCCGGGTCACCCGACGGCCGGCGGGCGGCGTTCCCGCCACGGGTCGGCCTCCTCGACCTGGGCTGCCACCGCCAGGAGCAGCCCCTCCTCCCAGGGGCCGCCCACCAGCTGGACACCGACCGGCAGGCCGCCGGACTCGTGCAGGGGCAGGCTGACGGCCGGCTGACCCGTCACGTTGAACGGCGCGGTGAACACGACGAGCGAGAGCACCTCGGTCGGCAGGACCGCGGGCTCGGTGTGGACCAGGGATAGGACGGCACCGGCCGGCGGTGGTGGGCTGGCGCAGGTGGGCGTCACCAGGAGGTCGAAGTCGCGCCCCCACCGCCAGACGATGTCGCGGGCCAGGCGCTGGAGGGCGGCCATGGACTGGACCAGGGTGATGCTGTCGACCTGCCGGGCGGAGAGGTAGGTGGCGGCGTTGTGCGGCTCCACCTTGGAGAAGTCGACGTCGGGATGGTCGCCCAGCCCGGCACCGACCACGTGGAGGAAGGGCTCCAGCACGCCGGGCGGGACCAGCTCCAGGTCGACCGGCGCCACGTCGTGCCCGAGCCGCTCGAGCACCGCGCCTGCCCGGGCGACCGCGTCGCGGGCACCGGCGTGGACGGGAAGGTCGAGCGGCGCCCGGGTGAGGAGGCCGACCCGCAGCCGGCCCGGATCGGCGCCGGGGGCGGTGGCGAACGGGGCGTCGGGCGGCGGGACGTGGTACCAGGCCAGTCGGTCGACGGGGGCGATCACGTCGAGCACGGCGGCGGTGTCGGCCACCGTCCGGGTGAGGACGCCCTCGACCGACGACCCCAGCCACCCGACCACCTCCGCCGGGACCCGGCCCCGGTTGACCTTCAGCCCGACCAGGCCGGTGCACGCCGCCGGGATGCGGATGGAGCCGGCACCGTCGTTGCCATGGGCGAGGGGGAACATCCCTGCCGCGACTGCCGCCGCCGCCCCGCCGCTGGAGCCGCCGGGGGAACGGTCTGGGTCCCACGGGTTGCGGGTGATGCCGTAGCGGGTGTTCTCGGTGACCGGGAGGGGGCCGAGCTCGGGCGCGTTCGTCCGGCCGGTGAGGAGGAAGCCGGCCCGACGCAGGTTGGTGACGACGAGCTCCTCGTCCTGGCTGGTGCCCTCCGGTCCGGCGAAGGAGCCATAGGTGACGGGCCAGCCCGCCACGTGGGTGAGGTCCTTGATCGGCAGCGGCACGCCGGCGAACGGGGGCAGTTCGTCGCCGGCGACGACGGCGTCGGCGACCCGGCGGGCCTCGGCGCGCGCCGCCTCGTCGTTGCGCCAGATGACGGCATTGCACACGGGATCGAGCCGGTCGACCTCGGCCAGGCACCGGTCGAGCACCTCGACCGGGCTCACGTCGCGACGACGGATGGCGGCCGCCACCTCGGTGGCAGGGGTGAACGGATCCACCCTGGCACCCTACGCCGACGCGCTCTTGCGACACGGCGGTCGTACACTGGTGCTGCCCGTTGTCCACCCGGCACGGGCCGCGCGATCATGAGCGATACGTGAGCGGTAGTCGGTCAAGGGGAGGTCCGCCGCCGTGCAGGCAGCCAACGGTCAATTAGGCGGGTGGGGTGCCGCTCTCTGAGCACGAGCAGCGCATCCTGGCCGAGCTGGAGGAGTCGCTGGTCCGGCAGGACCCGGCGTTCGCGGAACGCGTCCGTTCCGAGACCGTGTACCGGCACGCCGGCCGGTACTGCAAGTGGGCGGCGGCCGGCTTCGTGGTCGGGCTCGCCGTCCTCGTGGCCTTCTACTCCGAGTCGGTCGGGGTCGGGCTCCTCGGCGTGGCGATGATGTTCGGTTCGGCCGTCGTGTTCGAGCGCAACCTCCGCCGGATGGGCAAGGCCGGGTGGGACGACTTCACCCGAAGCCTGCACCAGCACGACGGCGGCGGCGCCCCCGCCGGCCACGGAACCCGGGACTGGCTCCGGGCGCGGCTCTTCCGGCGCGAGCGCTGATCCTCGCCGTCGACATCGGCGGCACCAAGCTCGCCGCCGGCCTGGTCGACCGCTCGGGCCACCTCACGGCCGCCGTCACCGTGCCGACCCCCGCCACGGGCGTCTGGGACGCCCTGTGCTCCCTCGTCACCGGCGTGGTCTCGGCTGCGCCGCATGGTGCCCTGGTGGGCTGCGGGGTGGGCTGCGGCGGTCCGATGGCCGCCCGAGGCGAGGAGGTCTCACCCCTCAACATCCCGTCGTGGCGCCGCTTCCCGCTCCGACGCCGACTGGCCGAGCACGCGGGGCTGCCGGCGTGGGTGGACAACGACGCCAAGGCGCTGGCCATGGCGGAGGGCTGGACCGGCGCCGCCGCGGGCCGACGGGACTTCGTCGCCATGGTGGTGTCGACCGGCGTGGGGGGCGGCGTCGTGTCGGAGGGCCGGCTCCTCGGCGGCCGGCTCGGCAACGCCGGCCACATCGGGCACGTGGTGGTCGAGCCCGACGGTCGCCGTTGCGCCTGCGGCGGGCGCGGGTGCCTGGAGGCGGAGGCGTCGGGGACGGCGATCGCCGCCGTCACCGGACGGCCGGCGACCGACGCCACGCCCGAGGTGGTCGACCGGTGCGGCACCCTCGTCGGCCGGGCCGTGGGCTCGGTGGCCAACCTCCTCGACCTCGACCTGGCGGTCGTGGGCGGCTCGGTCGCCCTCGGGTTCGGTGCGCCGTTCTTAGCCGCCGCCCAGCGTGAGGCCCGAGCGCGCGCCGGCCTCGACTTCGCCGCCGGTGTTCGGGTCGTGCCGGCCGGGCTCGGGCCGGAC